>JABFWC010000214.1 GCA_013362385.1 Pseudarthrobacter sp. | reverse complement strand
CAGGTTGATGGCAACCTTGTCGCTGACCAGGACGCCGCCGGTTTCCAGGACCGCGTTCCACGTGAGGCCGAAGTCCTTGCGGCTGATGGTGGTCTCGGCGGAGACGCCGGCGCGGGTGTTGCCGAACGGGTCCACTGCAACGCCGTTGAACTCGGTTTCGAGAGTCACCGGGCGGGTGACGCCCTTGATCGTCAGGTCGCCCGTGAGTTCGTAGCTGTTGCCCTTGGCCACCAGGCCGTTGGAGACGAAGGAGATCTCCGGGAACTTCTCCACATCGAAGAAGTCCTCGCCCTTCACGTGGCCGTCGCGGTTGGCATCGCCGGAGTCGAAGCTCGCGGTCTGGATGGTGGCGTTGATCTTCGAGTCGGCAACGTCCTCCGCGAGGTCCAAGGTGGCAGCGGCTTCGGTGAACTGGCCCCGGACCTTGCTGATGCCGGCGTGGCGGACGGTGAAGCCGATCTCGCTGTGCGAGTTGTCGAGGGTCCAGGTGCCGGTGGTGACGTCTGCGGGAAGTGCCATGATGTTGCTCCTTTGTGCTGTGTCTGCTGTTGTATGGTGTTGAAGCTTCATCTGTTGAAGCCTCAACTAACTTGCTGCATCCAATATAAGCATGCATTTGCATGTTTTGTTCCCGCCTTCGGAACATTTCTTCAAAAACTTCAGTTCTACTTGAGGTAGAAGATTTCGGATCGCACGCCATCTTTGAGAAACTGGTAAACATGCCCCAAGCCACTGTCCATCTGCTCCGCCATGGCGAGGTCCATAATCCGGACGGCGTTCTTTACGGACGGCTCCCCGAATTCCACCTCTCCGAGCTGGGGCAGGAAATGGCCCGCACCCTCGCCGAGCACTTCCGGCAGCGGGCCGAGCGGGGTGCCCGGTTCACCTACCTGGCCGCCTCGCCGCTGGACCGCGCACAGGAAACTGCACGGCCGACGTCGGAAGCCCTGCACCTGCAGATCCACACCGACGAGCGCATCATCGAAGCCGAAAACTACTTCGAAGGCATGAAGGTCACCAAGGCTGAACTTCGCCGGCCCAAGCACTGGCCGCGGCTGGTCAACCCGCTCCGCCCGTCCTGGGGCGAGCCGTATAAACAGCAGGCGGCTCGCGTTGCCGCCGCGGTGCAGGACGCACGCCGGCAGGCGATAGAACTGGCCGCCGGCGACTTCGGCGCCGAAGGGCCCGAGGCCATCCTGGTCAGCCACCAGCTTCCCATCTGGGCTGCCCGGCTGAGCGCCGAGGGCCGGCCGCTTTGGCATGATCCGCGCAAGCGTGAATGCACGCTGACATCCGTCACGTCCCTGGTGTTCGACGACGCCGGCGCGCTGGTGCGCGTCGAGTACACCGAACCTGCGGCGTCCCTTCTTCCCGGTGCCGCCAGCACCCCTGGAGCCTAGCAGTGACCTACAACAACCTGACCTCGCGCCGCAGCGTGCTCGCCGCCGGCGGCCTGGCGCTTACCGCGTTGGCGCTGGGCCTGTCCGGCTGCGCACAGGAGGACGCGCTGGCCAAGCAGGCCAAGGCAGGGGACAACAAGAACTACGTGGCCGGCGACGGCTCCGTCACCGAATTCGCTGCCGCCGACCGCAAGGAAGCCGTGCAGGTCAAGGGCACCCTTTTTAGCGGCACCGCGGTCACGCCCGCCGATTTCCAAGGCAAAGTGACGGTGCTGAACTTCTGGTTCGCCGCGTGCGCACCCTGCCGGGTGGAGGCGCCCATCCTCGAGGGCCTGCACCAGGATTTCAAGGACCAGGGCGTCCAGTTCCTCGGGGTCAACCTCCGGGACGAGAAGGCCACCGCCGAAGCGTTCGAGAAGACCTTCAACCTGACCTACCCCAGCTTCGACGACAAGGACGGCGGCGTCCTGCTGTCCGTGTCCGGCCTGGTGCCCCCGGGGGCCGTGCCCACCACCCTGGTCCTGGACAAGCAGGGACGGGTGGCCTCGCGAGTCCTTGGCGAGATTGAAAAGGGCACCCTGAAGGCCCTCATCACGGCAGCCGTGGCCGAGTAGGCGGGCCCGGACCGTGAACAGCCCCTTCGCCGAAGCCATCCTGAACGGCTCGATCCTGCTCGCCATTCCCGTGGCGCTGCTGGCCGGACTCGTTTCCTTCCTGTCCCCGTGCGTCCTGCCCCTTGTCCCCGGGTACCTTGGATACGTCACCGGGCTCAGTGGCGTGGACCTGCAGAAGCAAAAGCGCGGCCGCATGCTGGCCGGCATCGGGCTGTTCGTCCTGGGTTTTTCCGTGATCTTCGTCCTGCTTGGCGGCGCATTCGGGCAGCTGGGCACCCTGATCGGCGGTGGCCAGAATGCCTGGATCACCCAGCTCCTGGGCGTCCTGGTGATCATCATGGGCATCGTCTTCATGGGTGGGTTCAGCTGGCTGCAGCGCGATGCCAAGATCCACGCCAGGCCGCCGGCCGGGCTCTGGGGCGCGCCGCTGCTGGGACTGACCTTCGGGCTGGGCTGGGCGCCCTGCATCGGTCCCACCTATTCCGCCGTGCAGCTGCTGAGCCTCTCCGGCGGATCCTCCGCCGCCAAAGGCGCCTTCCTGGCCTTCGTCTACAGCCTGGGGCTAGGCATCCCGTTCCTGCTGATCGCCCTGGCCGTGCGCCGCGGGATGGGCGTCATGGCGTTCTTCCGCAAGCACCGCCTCGCCATCCAGCGGACCGGCGGCGGCATCCTGGTGGTGCTCGGGCTGCTGATGGCCACCGGAGTGTGGGGGGCCTGGGTCACCGGGCTGCAGTACTGGTTCCAAACCGACGTGAAGTTGCCGATCTGATGAGCGAGCGTGTGAAGGTAAAGAAGAAGCAATCCGCCCCGGTCGCGGAGGCGAAAGCCGGCGCGGCCCTGCCCGCCCTCGGCGCCAGGGGCATGCTGCGCTGGGCCTGGACCCAGCTGACCAGCATGCGCACGGCGCTTTTCCTGCTGCTGCTCCTGGCCGTCGCCGCGGTCCCCGGCTCGCTGTTCCCGCAGCGGCCCGCCAACCCGGCCACGGTGACCCAGTACATCAAGGACCACCCGGACTACGGCAAGCTCCTCGATTCCGTGCAGCTCTACGACGTCTACTCCTCCGCGTGGTTCTCCGCGATCTACCTCCTGCTCTTCATTTCGCTAATCGGCTGCGTGGTGCCGCGCGCCATCGCGCACTACAAGGCCATGCGCTCCCAGCCGCCGCGTACGCCCCAGCGCCTCTCCCGGGTTCCCGAATACGGCACCCTGGTGATTCCGTCCGACGCCGGGATCCCGGCGTCGGAGGCCATCAACAGTGCCGCCGGGGTGCTGCGGAAACGCGGCTACCGCGTGGAGGTCAGGGACGCCGACGGCGCCCTCCCGTCCCTGGGTGCCGAACGCGGCTTCCTCAAGGAAGTGGGCAACCTCGTCTTCCACACGTCCCTCATCGGCGTGCTGGTGTCAGTAGCCATCGGCGGCCTGTTCGGCTACAGCGGCCAGCGCATCCTGGTGGAAGGCGACACCTTCGTAAACACCCTGGTGGGCTACGACCAGTTCAATCCGGGCACCAATTTCCAGTCCAGCCAGTTGCAGCCGTACTCGCTCCAGCTGGACAAGTTCAACATCACCTTCGACCGCGAATCCAAAGGCAAGTTCGGCCAGCCCATCGATTTCGCCGCCACGGTGACCACGAAGGAAAACCCGGACGCTCCGGCGAAGCAGGAGATCCTGAAGGTCAACGATCCCGTGACCCTGGGCGGGACCAGCATCTACCTCACCGGAAACGGGTATGCCCCGGTGGTGACCATCCGCGACGGCAACGGCAACGTAGCCATGCAGGGGCCGGTGGTGGCCAAGCTGCAGGGCCAGAACTACTACTCTTCGGTGGTCATCAAGGTCCCCGATGCCAAGCCCGACCAGCTCGGATTCGCCGGGTTCTTCCTTCCCACGGCGTTCGTCACCGAGCAGGGCGTGTCCTTCAGTGCGGATCCGGAGCTCTTCAACCCCCAGCTGTCCCTGAACTCGTACTACGGCGACCTCGGCCTGGACGCCGGGTCCCCGCAGAACGTCTTCGAACTGGACATCAAGAAGCTCACCCCGCTGAACGCGCGCAACCTGCCGACCAAGGGCATCACCCTGACTCCGGGCGCCACGTACACGCTGCCGGACGGCAAGGGCACCATCAGCTTCGACGGCGTCAAGCGCTACATCGGCGTGGACATCCACCACAACCCCGGACAAGTGTCCGCCCTGGTGTTCGCCCTCATCGCGGTGGCCGGACTGATCCTCTCGCTCTACGTCAACCGCAGGCGCGCCTGGGTACGCACCGGCACCGCCGATGACGGGCGCACGATGGTGGAATACGGACTCCTGGCCCGCGGCGAGGATCACCGGCTCGCCGGGGAAGCGGCAGCCTTGCGGAAGCTGCTCTCCGAAGAGTGGCAGCTCGCAGCCGAAGGTACTGGCCCGTCCCAGCAAACTCCCAGCCCGACGGGCCATAATGTCGCAGGCTCCGCCGATAACGCGCCAGGCTCCGTCACCACCCCAGCAGGCCCCGCCGGGCCCGAAAAGGACCAGTAATGCCATTCGGAATCAACGAAACCATGGGCCAGTACAGCGAACTCTTCATGCTGCTGGCGGCAGGGACCTACACGGTGGCCTTCATCGCCTTCGCCTGGGACCTGGCCAAGAGCAGCAAGGCGCTGCGCGCGGTGGACCTTAAGGCGGCACAGGCCGTATCCGCAGCCAGGGTCCCGGTGGCCGCGGGCTCTGCCGGGTCCCGCCTCGCCGGGCCTGCCGACCGTGCCGAACGTCCGTCGTCGTCCAGCAAGGCAGGTCCCGGCGCCGGAGGTGCCGCGACGGCAGACGGAGACATGAAGTACGCAGCCGAGCGCAGGGTTCCGGCCCGCGTTGCCGTTGCGCTGACGGTGCTGGCTGCCGCCATCCACGGGGCCGGAGTGGTCACCCGCGCGGTTGGCGCCGGCCGCGTGCCGTGGGGCAACATGTACGAATTCCTGACCACCGGCGCGTTCCTGGTGGCGGTCGTCTTCCTGCTTTCACTCGTCCGCCGCGACCTGCGCTTCCTCGGCACGTTCGTCGTCGGCCTGGTGATCATCATGCTGGTGGCCGCATCAGTGGCCTTCTGGACCCCCGTCGGGCACCTGGTGCCCGCGCTGCAGAGCTACTGGCTGGTCATCCACGTTTCCATCGCCGTGCTGTCCTCGGCACTGTTTACCCTGACGTTCGCCATGTCCGCCCTGCAGCTGGTCCAGTCGCACCGGCAGAAGACGGTTGCTGCCGGCGGCACGGACAAGCTCGGCTTCATGCGCCTGGTACCGTCCGCGCTGAGCCTGGAGAACCTGTCCTACCGCATCAACGCGATCGCCTTCATAGGGTGGACCTTCACCCTGATGTTCGGCGCCATCTGGGCGGAAAAGGCCTGGGGGCGGTTCTGGGGCTGGGACACCAAGGAAGTCTGGACCTTCGTCATCTGGGTGGTCTACGCCGGCTACCTGCACGCCCGTGCAACCCGCGGCTGGACGGGAACGCGCGCTGCCTGGTTGTCGATCGTCGGCTACCTGTGCGTGATTTTCAACTTCACCATCGTGAACACGTTCTTCAACGGCCTGCACTCCTACTCCGGCCTCTAAGCCGGTCGGGCCCTGGACAGGGCTTCCTGCAGCCCGGATGATGCGGACCGCCGCACACGGCACGGCGGCGCCCACAAAAAACCATTCGATGTAGCAACAGGGGTGTTCCCGGGAACCCGGTAATGCTACGTTGGTGACGTTCCCCTGTGATGAAGCTTGCAGGCGAAACACCAGCCTTTTCCGAGGTACCCATGAGCTACGTTCTCGCCGTTGACGTCGGGACCAGTTTCACGGCGGCCGCCGTAGTGCGTTTCAACCAGGGAGCTTCACCTGTTCCGGAGTGCCTGCCGCTGGGCCTCCGGGGAACCTCTGTGCCGTCCGTGGTGTACTACCCGGAGGAGGGTCCCGTCCTCGTGGGGGAAGCTGCCGAACGCCGCTGGCTGGATGCACCAACCCGGGTGGTACGCGAATTCAAGCGCCGGATCGGTGACGACGTTCCCTTCTCCCTCGGCCGGCTAACCGTTTCCCCCGAGGACGTTTTCGCCACCATGGCGCGCTGGGTGGCCGACCGCGCGGCCGAACGCGAGGGTGAACCCGCGTCGGCCATCTACCTGACCCACCCCGCGGCCTGGGGCAACCACCGGCTCTCCGTCATCCGGGACGCCCTCGCCGCCCACGGCCTGGCAGAGGTCACCCTCCTTTCCGAGCCCGTTGCCGCCGCACTGCACTACGCCTCGCAGGTGCGGGTGGAGGACGGCAGCACCATCGCCGTGTACGACCTCGGCGGGGGCACCTTCGACACTGCCGTGCTCCGGAAGACCGGCAGCAGCCGCTTCGAACTGGCAGGGCGGCCCGACGGGATCGAAGACCTCGGCGGCGCGGATTTCGACGCCGCAGTCTTCCGCTACGTCGCCAGCCACACCGGCGACGCCATTGCCGGCCTGGACCTGCAGGACCCTGCGGTCCTGTCCGCGCTGAGCAGGCTGCAACGCGAGTGCGTGGAAGCCAAGGAGGCGCTGTCCGCGGACAGTGAGGCCAGCATCCAGGTGCTCCTCCCCGGAATCCAGCAGCAGGTCCGCCTGGTCCGCGCCGACTTCGAGGCACTTATCGAGGAACCGCTCCGCGAGACCGTGGACGCCGTGGAACAATCGCTGTCCCAGCTGCAGCTGGAGCCGGCAGACCTCTCGGCGGTGCTGCTGATTGGCGGGTCCTCCCGCATCCCCCTGGTGGCGCAGCTCGTGTCGGAACAGCTGGACCGGCCCACCGCCGTCGACGCCGACCCCAAGTCCTCCATCTGCCTTGGGGCGGCTGTGGCCGCCCTCCTCGAGCACGAGGCAGCAGCCGCCCTCGCATCGGGGACGGAACCCGGGGCTGCCGGGGAAGGCACCCGATCCGGCGTCGGACTTTCCGGGGCTGCGCCGGGACCGGAGATCCCGCTGCGCCCCGGCTTGTCCCGCCGGACCTCGGCGCCGGCGGGAATACCGGTCAGCCTTGCAGGCCTTTCCGCCGGGGCGCACCGGCAGCGGGGCGCCCACGCCCCCACGCCCACCGTGCGACTGACTGCCGTCGCCGCTGCCGCGGCCCTCTTGACGGTCCTTACCGCCACCGCGGCGCAGAGTCCGGACGGCTTCGGCAATCTCACCGCGGTGTTCGTGCCGCAGGCGGGTGCCAGCACCACCGGCGGCTCAGACGTGTCCGACGGCGGGCCCACCGCGGATCCCACCGTGCCCAGTGCCGAGGCGGACGGCGCCGCCGGGCCGGTTGCCGCCGTTAGCAACTTGGCGCCGCTGCCGCTGGCGGGCATCGAAGCCAGCGCCAGCCGGAACCGGGTAGACGTCCCGGCAGGGGTCGAGGCATCCGTCCCGGAAAAGGGTGCCGTCGCCGCCGGAGCCGTGGCCGCCGGAGCCGTGACGGACGGAACCGGCGCCTCCGGTTCGCCGGGCGGGTCCGCCGGGACGGGAACCGGCGTCGTCCTCGACTCCGCCCAGGGCGGGTCGGGCGGTACGGATGCCGCCACGCCCACGGACACCGGCACCACGGGGCCCGGTACCCCAACCGCCGGCGCCAGCCAGCCCGGGCCAACCGACTCCGGTACGCCTGAAGCGACGCCGGGCGGGACGACGACCGGCACCGACACGGCAACTCCTGAGCCGGCCACCACAACCGACCCTGCCACAGCGTCGCCGGCCCCGACCGATCCGGCCGCCACCGACCCGGCCCCCACGGACCCGGCCACGTCCCCGGAACCGGCCCCCGAGCCCACCAGCGGCCCGACGGCTACGCCCACCCCGGAGCAATCCTCCGTCCCCGCATCCACCGCGACCGCCAGTGACACGGCCCTGACCACCATTCCGGCGGCCTGACATGGACGGGCATCTCCAGCCCCCGAACCAAGCCGCATCGTTGCGCAATGACCTGGACCGCCACGGGCAACTGGACCGTCGCCGTGACCTGGACGGCCACGGGGAGTTGGACCATCACGGGGAGCTGGACCGCTACGGGCAGCCGCCGCACACTGCCGAGCTGATGTCCCGGCAGTTGAAGGGTGTCAGCGCCGCGTTGCGGGAGCTGCTCCTGGCCCTCTCTGTCGGGTTCGCCCTGCCCGGGCCGCTGCCCGCTGACCTGCAAAACAGGATCAGCAACGGCTCGGTGGAGAGCCTTGACGAGCTCGTGGAACGCGCCGAGGCGACCGGCCTCCTCAGGCCGGACGGCACCGTGGTGGGCACCGTACGGCATGCCTTGCTCGCCGTCACGCCGGTGGCCAAGAAACACGCCCTTGAGCGCGAGCTTGTATCGGTCTTTGCTTCGGCCGGTCAGCCGCTGGGCAGCCTTGCCCGTGAGCTCGCCAGGGGCGGTCTCGCCGATCCCCGCGTCGCGGCCGAGCTTGAAGAAGCCGGTGACGGCGTGCTGGAGTATGACCCCGCGCTGGCCCTCCAGCTTTACGATGAGGCGCTGCTGGCCGGTGCGGATCCCGTACGGACCGCGGCGCGGCGCGCACAGGCCGCGTCCGGGGAAGGTGACCTGGACGGCGCCGCCCGGATCATCGACAGCCTCCTGGTCCGTACCAACCCACCCGACCTGGGCCGCGGCGCGGACGTGGCCGCCTCCGTCTGGGCCCAGCGCGGCATGCTGGCGCGCGCAGCGGACGTCTACAGATGGCTCGGCGCCGAGCGGATCGGATCATCCGCGCCGCTCGCCGTCGTCGCCTTGGCCGGTTCCGGCGACCGGGAAGGCGCGGCTGCATTCTTCCGGCCGGATGCGCCGCCTGCCTCGCCCACATTGCTGGCAGCTGCCCTGGCGCAGACAGGCCGGGGTGTCCTGGCTTCCCTGGGCGATCATCCGCAGGAGGGCATTCCGGTGCTGATCCATGCCTCGGACATGCTGAACTCGGCGGCCGTGGCGCTGCCGCTGGCTGACACTCCCGCCGCGCTGGCAGCCCTGCTGGCCATGCACAGCGGTGAGCCGCACCTGGCGGAAACCGTCTGCCGGGCTGCGGCTGCCGCCAACCAGGGTGGCAATGCGGCCCAGCCCAGGCTCCTCCTGCTGCAGGGCTGGGCATCCATGATGCAGGACAAGCTCGAGGACGCCCGGCTCGCGGCCACCGAGGCAGCCAAGACGAACCACTGGCCGCTGGTCCCTCGGGACGAGATCCTGTGCGCTGCCCTGGAGGTCGGACTGGCCCGCAGGAACGGCGATGTCCCCGAGCTCCTCCGCTCGTGGGAGCGCGCGCGGGAGGCCATGCTGCATACCTCGGTGGACCTCTACGGCCTGCTGCCCTGGGGCGAGCTGATGATCGCCGCCGCCCGGTTGCGTGACACCCGCCGCGTGGCGCACCACATCGAAGAGGCCTGGCGGCTGCTCGGCCGGCTGGGCGAGCCTTTGCTGTGGTCAGTCCCGCTGCACTGGGCCGCCGTCCAGGCCGCGCTCCTGGGTGAAAGCCCGGCAGAGCTCGCCCCGCACGCGGCGGCGCTGGCGAGGGCCTCGGCACACAACCATCTGGCCGCGGTTTTTGCCGCCGCGGGCAAGGCCTGGGTTTCGGTGCTCGCCGGGCGGCTCAGGCCGGCCGACGTGGAAGCGGCAGCGCGCGGGCTGGCGGCCGTGGGAATGCCGTGGGAAGGTGCGCGGCTGGCAGGGCACGCCGCTGCCCGCGCCGACGAGCGCAGGGACATGATGCGCCTGCTCTCCTGCGCCAGGGAGCTCCACCCGCAAGGCAATCCGGCGAGTGCGGGGACGCGCACGGCCGCTGCCCGGGGGAGTGCGGCGGTGGACGCCGCTGGAAGCAGCGGACAGCAGGACGCGTCGGGCTTGAGTGAGCGGGAGAAGGAAGTGGCCCGGCTGGTGCTTGAGGGGAAGACCTACCGGGAGATCGGGGAGGCCATCTACATCTCTCCCCGGACAGCAGAGCACCACATCGCACGGATCCGCCGCCGCCTCGGCGCGGAAAACCGGTCCGACCTGCTGGCCCGGCTGCGCCTTGCCCTCGGCCCGGACCACCACCAGCAGGAATGAAGCCCCTAATGCCCCTACCGGCAGGAGGCTGCGCGCCCCGGGAGCGCACCTTCGGGTAAGGGGGAAGGACCCGATGTCCGTGCCCGGCACCGACCCTAGGTTTGAAACAACCAGGTACCGGCGCCCGGCGTAGCCAACGAGAAAATGTGAGGACCACGCACATGCCAACACTCGCAAACGACCTTGTGCAGTTCCTGATG
Organism: Pseudarthrobacter sp.; assembly: GCA_013362385.1. GTDB lineage: Bacteria > Actinomycetota > Actinomycetes > Actinomycetales > Micrococcaceae > Arthrobacter. The sequence goes on along the minus strand of JABFWC010000214.1, from coordinate 7,366 downwards.
CACCTCTTTGGCGATGCGCAGGCGACCCGCGACTTCCTGGAGGACCCGGAGCGGGTTCTGGCGGACCACGGACTGGGCCATGTCAGCCCGGCCGACGTCGACGCTGCAATGCCTGTTGTCCTCGACTATGCTCCCATCAGCGTCAACGCCTCCCTCGACCGGGATGACCACACCGGCAGCAACGTCGCCGGCAGTGGCCACCCGGGCTGGAGCGGACCGGTCGCTGCAGCGGGAAGCGGCAGTGACGGCGGTGCAGGCGGCCCTGGCGGCTTTGCCGGCTTCGGCGGCGCCCACGACCAGGACCACACTTACGCCGTCCAACAACTGCACCAGGTGGTGAACCACTACTCCTACACGGCAGGTGCCAGTATCGTGGACGACCGCCACGCCCTCACCGACCAGTCCGTGAGCCAGAACATCTGGGCAGACGGGGACGTGGAACAGTGGTTCGACAACGCCGCGGTGGTAGCTCCGGGGGACCAGTCCGCCGCTGCCGGCGATGCTGCGGACCCCGGGGGCTCCCATAGCGTCACCGACACCTACAACACCGATCTGGCCCTCGACGTGGACGATGCCCTCAACGACGATTCCGGTACCTGGGACAGCCCCGACCACTCCGTCATGGTGGAGGCGGACTTGGTGGAGGCGGACAACCCCGTCGATGAGGACTACTCCACCGGCAACCCGGTCCCCGTGGCGGACTCCTTCAACCAGGAGGACTCCTTCCAGGACGACCCGGGCACCGGCGTCCTTGCAGACAACGCGCTGGCTGCCGACAGCCACTTCGAATTCAACGACGACGCCTCCAGCCATACCGATGCCGGCGCAGACAGCCATCCGGCCATCGACGATTCGGCGGTTGACGACTCCACCGCGCTGTAACACGCTTGTTCCGTCGAACATGCTTGCTCCCGGAAGGGACGCGCCGGCAGGAGAGGACAGTCTGTGGCAGAAGCAGGACCTGCGAGGCCGCCGGCTCCCGCAACAGCGGGACAGCTGGCGAGGCTCGTGGAGCAAGGCCTCCAGCTGGTGGGAACCGGGGACCGGGCCGACCTCAGCAAACGCCTTGAGCAGGCCCTGGTCCGGCTGCAGGATCCCAGTATCCGGGTAGTCGTGGTGGGGGAGTTCAAGCAGGGCAAGAGCAAGCTCATCAATGCCCTGGTCAACGCTCCGGTGTGCCCTGTTGATGACGACATTGCAACCTCCGCCCCCACAGTGGTCCGGTATGGCGAGCCGGCGTCCGCCGCGATCCTGGTTCCTGTGGCCGACAACGCCGGCGGGAATCCCAACACCATTGAGCGCCAACCGATCGACCTGGCAGAGCTCCCGGTGTTCGTTTCCGAGCAAGGCAATCCCGGAAACCGCAGGAAGGTCGCGGCGGCGGAAGTCTGCCTGCCCCGCAGGATGCTGACCGGCGGACTCACCATCATCGATACGCCCGGAGTGGGCGGGATGGGCTCGGCCCATACATTGACCACGCTCACGGCCCTGCCCACGGCCGACGCCATGCTGTTGGTCTCGGACGCCTCCCAAGAATATACCGAGCCGGAACTGCGGTTCCTCCGCCAGGCCCTGCGGATCACCCCAAGCGTCGCTGCGGTGCTGTCCAAGACGGACCTCTACCCGGACTGGCGCAGGGTGGAGGAACTGGACCGGGAACACCTGAAAGCGGTGGCGCCGGACATCCCGCTGTTTCCGCTGTCCGCAGACCTCCGCCTCGAGGCGTCCCGGCTGCAGGACAGCGAGCTCAACATCGAGTCCGGCTTTCCCGCGCTGGTGGCCCACCTACGCAACGAGATCGTCGGAAAGGCGCAGCGGCTCCAGCGCCGGTCCGTCAGCCAGGACCTGCTGTCCGTCACCGGCAACCTGCGGCTGTCCCTGCAGTCGGAGCTCGAGGCTATGGAAAAGCCGGAGGAAACGCCGCACATGGTGGCCGCCCTGGAACACGCGAAGTCAGAGGCCGATGAGCTGCGGAAACGGTCCGCCCGGTGGCAGCTTACGCTCAGTGACGGCATCAACGACCTCATTGCGGACATGGAATACGACCTTCGGGACCGCCTCCGCCGGATCCAACGGGAGGCCGAAGCGGCCATCGACCAAGGCGACCCCGGTCCGGTCTGGCCCCAGTTCTCACAGTGGCTTGAAGAGTCCGTGGCCGCGGCCATCTCCGACACCTTCGTGTGGACCAGTGAGCGGTCCCAGTGGCTGGCCGCCCAGGTTGCCGAACACTTCGCCGCCGACGAGGTGTCGCTGCCCGTCCTGCACGTTGCCGATTCGGGAGACGCCATGGATCCCGTGGACCAGATGCCGGGGCTGGACCCCGGCCGCGTAAACCCCGTGCAGAAGGTCCTGATCGGCATGCGCGGCTCGTACGGCGGGGTGTTGATGTTCGGGCTCCTGACCGGCATCTTCGGCATGTCGCTGATCAACCCCCTCTCCGTGGGCGCCGGCCTGCTGCTCGGACGCAAGGCCTACCGGGAGGACAGGGAGGCGCGGCTGAAGCGCCGCCAGGGCGACGCAAAGACCTTGGTGCGGCGCCAGCTGGACGACGTCACCTTCCAGGTGGGAAAGCAGCTGAAGGACCGGCTGCGGCTGGTGCAGCGGACCATCCGGGACCACTTCACGGGGATCGCGGACGAATACCACCGGTCGCTGGCTGACTCGGTCTCCGCAGCGCAGAAGGCGGCCAACTCCTACGCACGGGAGAAGGAAGGGCGGATCCGCGAGATCAAGGCCGAACTCCACAAGGTGGATGCCCTCCACCGGGCGGCGGAAGCTGTAGCCGCCGACGCCGCGCCCGGGGCCCGCACGGCAGCGGGGGTGGCATGACGCCGTCCACCACGGCCCGGGCCGCGGAACTGCTGCAGGAAGCGCTGGACGCCTACCGGGACGAGCCAGGGGCGGTGGAGGCACTGCAGCGGTACCAGCGGCGGCTCGCGGAACCGCTTCGGGTTGCGATCGCGGGCATGGTCAAGGCAGGCAAGTCCACGCTCCTGAACGCCATCGTGGGGGAAGAGATCGCCCCTACCGATACCGGGGAATGCACGCGGATCGTCACCTGGTACCGGCACGGACACACTCCGCGGATCACCTTGTACCCGAAGGCAGGCGACCCGCGGATCCTGCCCCTCAAGCGGACCGCCGGCCGCCTGGCCTTCGTCCTGGACGGGGCGCGGGCTGAGGACGTGGACCGGCTCGACGTCGAATGGCCGTCCCCCGCCCTGCACGCCATGACCCTTATCGATACTCCCGGAATCGCCTCACTGTCCCAGGACGTGTCCGCGAGGTCTAGCGGCTTCCTGATCCCCGGGGATGCGCCGTCTGAGGCGGACGCCGTCATCTACCTGATGCGCCACATGCACGCCTCCGATGTGCGGTTCCTCGAGTCCTTCCGCGACGACGGCGCAGCCCGCTCCGGCACGGTGAACGCGATCGCGGTGCTGTCCCGTGCCGATGAAGTGGGCGCCGGCCGGATAGATTCCCTGATCTCGGCCGCTGACATCGCCGGGAGGTACAGCCAGGATCCCAACCTGCGCAAGCTGGCTCTGGGGGTGGTCCCGGTGGCCGGCCTCCTGGCCCAGAGCGCACGGACCCTGCGCCAGTCCGACTTCGAGTCCCTGGAACTGCTGGCACGCATGGACCGGGCCGCCCGCGAGCGGATGATGCTTTCCGCGGACCGGTTCCGCCGCTCCAGCGACACTCAAGGGTTGACCGAAGAGGCCAGGGCCTCCCTGCTGGAGCGCTACGGGCTCTTCGGCATCCGCCTGGCAGCGGTCCTGATCAACAATGGCTTCGCGGACCCCACCCCGCTGGCGCACGAGCTCGCACGCCGCAGCGGCCTCAACCCCCTGCTGGAGCTCCTGGACCGCCAGTTCCTTGCCCGTGCGGAGGCACTGAAGGCCCGCACGGCGGTGGCGGCCGTAGAGAACCTGCTGCGGAGCCGGCCCAGGCCGGATACCGAGGCCCTGGCTGCCGCGCTGGAACGGCTGCAGGCCGGCGCCCACGAGTTCCGCGAACTCCGGTTGTTGGCGGATCTGCGGACCGGCGGAGTGGACATGCGCGCGGAGCTGGCAGCGGAGGCAGAGCGGCTCATCGGCGGCCGGGGCACGGCTGTGCCGCTCCGGCTGGGGCTGGCCCCTGATGCGGGTGCCGCCGAACTGGCGGCCATTGCCCGGGCCTGCCTTGCGCGGTGGCGTGTAGTGGCCGCTAACCCGCTGATTGACCGTTCGGCCCTGGAAGCCTGCCGCGTGGTGGTCCGCAGCTGTGAGGGCATGCTTGCCGATCTGTCCGGCGTGAAGGTGGCCTGAAAAGAGCGCGGCCTACACCCGGCTTCTGCGGGACGTCAGCCAGGCGCCCGCGGAGGGCAGGAACAGGAGCACCAGGCCGGCGCACGCCAGGACCAGCGCACCGGCCCACAGCAGCACCACGTGGCGGCCGGCGTCGCCCTGCGGGACCAGAAAGTCGGATGCCACCAGGAGGGCCAGCGCATGGCCGGCCAGCAAGGGAATGAGGGCCCAGCGGGCCCACTTCCGGCGCCCCGTCACCACGGTCAACACCGCGGCCTCGAGGACGATGAACAGCAGCAGGGCGGCGAGGCTTCCCCAGAAGACGGTGCCCGCAGCGGCACCCACGGCCTCTGCCGCGCTGCCCGGTGCCATGTCCGCCACCACCTGGTGGAGCCGCTGCAGGTGGGAATCGCGGGTCAGGAACGAACCGGCCAGCACGGCAAGGCCGGTAACGAAGCTGGCCAGCCACAGCCTTTGGGCGAGACGCACGGCGCGGGGCGCCGGCGGGACCACCGGAATGGGCGGCGGGGCGGAATAGGACGGGCCGGGCCGCAGCGGGGCAGCGGACACCGGCCGCTCTTCACCGCCGGGTGGGGACGCCATGGGAACTATTTCAGTCCGTCGGCATCGTGTTCGTCAGTCCCGCGCCGGCCCTTGCGGTCGTTCTCCCGGGACTTGGCATCCAGGTCCTCCTTGAGTTTCCGCAGGCGCTCGGCCTCGGCCTGGTTGCGGCGGCGGGCCTCAAGGTTGCGGAGGAAGTCCGGGTCATCATCCGGCGCGCTGGGGTGCGGATAGGCCTGCGGCACGGGACCGGTGCCCCTCGGACGGCCGATCAGCAGCCACAAAATGGCGCCCAGGACGGGCAGGATAATCATCACGATGATCCAGGCGGGTTTTGAAATCCCCCGGGTGAGGCGGCCTTCGGTGCGGATCACGTCCACCAGGCCATACACAAAGATGACGAGGACTGCCACGGCCAATGCCACACGGAAGAGCATGGCATTAAGTCTATCGTCAGGACGGGCAGGGGCCCCCGGCGGGGACGGCTAAACTTGGATAGTGGCCTTTTTGAAATATTCCCTGATCCGGCTGGCGCTCTTTGTGCCCCTGTTCGTGCTGTTCGCACTCCTGCAGCTCGGGGCCCTGATGTCCGTGATCTGCGCCGCGCTGATCGCTTTTGCCATCAGCTACCTGTTCTTCCAGAAGCAGCGGGATGCCGCCACGGCCGCCCTGCAGCACCGCTTCTCCGGCAAGGCAAAGCCCCTGCGGTCAGCGGCCGAGGTCCAGGACGCGAACGCCGAGGACGCCCTGCTCGACGCCAACCCGGACATCACCATCAACAACGCCAAGGGCAAGAAGAACTAGAACCCGTGGCTGAGCACCAGGCCCAGTGAGAACAGCAGGCTGTAGCCGAGGTTGATCAGGCCGGTCTGCTTCAGGACCGGGATCAGGCTCTTGCGCTTCCGGCCGTTGATCATCAGCCATGCCGGCATGAGGCATGCCGGGATGAGCAGCAGCACAATGAGGATCCACGGCCGGCCCGGCGCGAGGATGACCACCAGCAGGATCGCGACGGCGAGCATCAGGACATAGCTTTCGCGCGCGTGCTTGTCGCCCAGCCGCACGGCCAGGGTCTTCTTGCCGGCCTGCATGTCGGTGGGGATGTCCCGGACGTTGTTGGCCATCAGCAGCGCGGTGGCGATCAGCCCCGTGCCGATGGCGCCGATCACGGCCGACAGGTTGATGTGCCCGGCCTGCGTGTAGGTGGTGCCGAGCGTGGCCACCAGGCCGAAGAACACGAACACGAAGACGTCGCCCAGCCCCATGTAGCCGTAGGGGTTCTTGCCGCCCGTGTAACCCCAGGCGGCCATGACGCAGCCGAGGCCCACCAGGACCAGCCACCAGGCCTGGGTCAGGATCACCAGGACCAGGCCGAACACCATGGCAAGGGCGAACGCGCCGAACGCGGCCCACTTGACGTGTTCAGGCTTGGCGGCGCCGGAGCCCACCAGCCGCAGCGGACCCACCCGGTCGTCGTCGGTGCCGCGGATGCCGTCGGAGTAGTCGTTCGCGAAGTTCACGCCCACTTGGAGCAGGAGCGCCACCAGTGCCGCGAGGATGGCGTTGGGCAGAAGGAACGAATCCATCTCGTAGGCGGCGGCAGAGCCGATCAGCACCGGCGCGATCGCTGCGGGCAGCGTCCGGAGCCGGGCGCCTTGGATCCATTGGGTGGCTGTGGCCACGGTCAGTACCTCGTGTTGTTTCGGTCGGACGGCAGGATGGAACATCCGCACCCGCAGCGGGGGTGCATGTCCACTTTACTTTCCCTCGTGCAGGGCACTGAGTTCGGCGGTCATCGCCAGGCGGTCGGGTTTGCCGTTCGGCAGCATCCGGAGGGCGGGCGCGGTGAGGACCGTTTTGGGGGCCAGCACCCCCAGCGTGGCCCGCCAGTGCCGTTGAAGGACGACGGCGGCGTCCCCGGCTGCCTGCCCCGGTCCGCCGCCGGGAAGCGCGCCGCCGGCCAGCGCGACGTACGCCGCCACAGCCTGGCCCCATTCCGCCGACGGGACACCCGCCACGAACGCCGCGCTCACGGCGTCGGACTTTTCCAGCTCAGCCTGCACCTGCGCGGCGGAGACCTTGACGCCGCCGGTGATGATCACGTCGTCGGCGCGGCCCAGCACGGTGAGCCGGCCGTCGGCGTCCAGGGCGCCAAGGTCGTTGGTCCGGTACCAGCGGTTGCCGTCCTCCTCGATGAAGGCCTCGGCCGTGAGCCCCGGCGCGTCCAGGTAGCCCGCCGCGAGGGTGGCTCCGCCGAGGTGGATCCGGCCGTCCTCGCCGAGCCGCAGGGCCACGCCCTCGAGCGGATAGCCGTCGTAGACACAGCCGCCGCAGGTTTCGGCCGCGCCGTAGGTGGTGACCACCCGGAGGCCTGCGTCGCGGGCGGACGCCAGGAGCTCGGCCGAAGCCGGCGCCCCGCCGAGCAGGATGCCGTTGAAGCGGCGCAGCACGGCGAGCGTGTCCGCCGACGGGTCCGCGAGCAGGCGCTGCAGCTGCGTGGGCACCAGCGAGGTGAAACG
>JABFWC010000233.1 GCA_013362385.1 Pseudarthrobacter sp. | reverse complement strand
GATGTCCCCGGGCTGTTCTTCCTGGGCCAGGAATTCCTGTACGCGGCGGTGTCCGGCACGCTTCCCGGGGTGGTCCGCGACGCACGGCACCTGGCGCGGGTGATACGCCATGCGGGACAGACAGTGCCGGATCGGGTTAGCCGCGGCCCCGCCGCAGCTGCCGCCTGAGCGCCCGCGCCGTTGATTCAGGCAGCCGCCTGGTGGCCACCCGGTAGAAGAGGAGGACTGCCACGGCGGCTGCCACGATGCCCACCAGGTTCAGCAGCAGCTGCAACGCGGAACCGGCCGCCTTCTGGAACTCACCCAGCACCAGGGCCACCGAAACGTACCCGGCCGCCGGGACCGTGGTGACCGAGATAAAGACCCCGATGAGTGCCGCGGACCGGCGGCCGATGACTGACAGCATTCCGGCGATCCCGGCCAGCACCGCGACGATCAGCGAATACGGTCCGGGATGGTAGATGAATTCGACGGCGGATCCGGTGTCCAGCGCCGTGCGCGGAAAGAGCCCGAGGGGAACCGAAATCCATGCTGCCAGTGCAGTCAGCAGCATGGCCACCGGGAAACCCACGGCCAGCGCCAAGGCTGCGCGCCTGCCCAGCGCCCACTGCCGCCGGGCCAACGCCACGGCCAGGGCGGCCAGGGGACCGAACTCGGGGCCCACTGCCATCGCCCCGACGATCGCGATGGGGGAGTCGGTCACGATGCCGATCCCGGCCAGCTGGGTGGCCAGTACCAGGAACGCCAGGTAGGACCACGTCAGCCGCGAGTCCTCGCCCGTCTGGCGGGACACCTCGTCCCAGATCAGCGCGTCCGCTCCGTCGCCCGGTGCCGCCAGTTCCGCTTCGTCCGCCCTGCGCGACAACACGAGTTCAGGCATCGACACAACGATCGAGCCCGCCTCCTGCACCTTCAGGACCCCGAGCTTTTCAAGCAGCTCCTCCACGGCTTCCCGGGGGATCTGCACCTCGATCAGGTCACCCGCCGGCACCACCGAGCCGCCGCGGACCAGCGCCACCTCCGCGGTTCCCGCCTGCTCACGGCAGGTCCGCAGCGTCACTTCCGACAGTTCTTCGGGGACGCAGATCCGCACCTGGACAATCACGCCGGCTCCCTTCCCTGTTTGGGCCAGCATAGTTTGATTCGCCTCGGCTGCCGCCGGTGCGTAGGCTTGAGGCTTTGGCCAGCCGGGGTATTTGAGGGGTTTTGAGTGTCGATTGCGGAAACCCAGGAGACACCCGGCAACGCACGTCCGCGCCCGCGCAAAGCCACGTTCCGCCCCGAGGTCCAGGGCCTGCGCGCCCTGGCCGTGCTCATGGTTGTTGCCTACCACGTGTGGCTCGGCCGCGTGTCCGGCGGCGTGGACATCTTCCTGCTGATTTCCGCCTTCCTGCTCACGCTGTCCTTTGTCCGGAAAGCCGAGGCGGCAAGTCCCGTCCGGCTCCTGGCGCACTGGCTGCACCTGTTCAAGCGCCTGCTGCCCGCCGCCGTCGTGGTCATCCTCGGCGTCCTGGCCGGCACGTGGCTGATCCTGCCGCAGGGCCGCTGGCCCGAAGTCCTCGACCAGGCCTGGGCGTCCCTCCTTTACCGCCAAAACTGGCTCCTGGCCGACGCCGCCGTGGATTACTACGCGCAGGACCACGCCGGCGCCAGCCCGCTGCAGCACTTCTGGTCGCTGTCCATCCAGGGGCAGGTCTTCATCCTTTGGCCGCTGATCTTCGCCGGCACCGCAGAAGTATTGGCCGTCCTGCGCAGGCTTCCCCTGCTGGGCGGGGTGACTTACCGCGGCCTGCTGGCACTGGTCTTCGGGACGGTTTTTGCCGCCTCGCTGGCATACTCCGTGGAGCAGACCGCCGCCAACCAGGCCTACGCCTACTTCGACACCAGGGCGCGGCTCTGGGAATTCGCCCTAGGTTCGCTGCTGGCACTGGCGCTGCCCTACCTCAAGCCCGGCAAGGCGGTACGGGTAGTTCTGGGCTGGGCGGGACTCGTGGCCATGGTCTCCTGCGGGCTGCTCCTGACCGTTGACCGCTCGTTCCCCGGGTACGTGGCCCTGTGGCCCACACTGGCTGCCGCCGCCATCATAGTCGCGGGCCGGACCGGGAGCCGGTTCGGCGTGGACCGGATCCTCAGCAGCCGGCCCGCCGTCGCCCTGGGCGACAACTCCTACGCGCTCTACCTCTGGCACTGGCCGGTCCTGGTGCTCGCGCTCGCAGCCACCGGCGTCGAAGCGCCGAACCTCACGCAGGGCCTGGGCATCGTCGCAGCGTCGATAGTGCTGGCCGTCCTCACCACCCGCTTTGTGGAAAAGCCGCTGCGCGGATGGCACTGGCCCAAACTGCGCGCCTGGCGGACCGCCGTCGTCGTAGCTGCTTGCGGTGCCCTGCTCGCCGGGCCCGTTGCCATCTGGCAGACCACGCTCACTAAGGAGGAAAGCGCGACGGCGGCACAGCCGCGCGAGCTCACGCCCGGCGCCCTGGCGCTCACCCCGGGGAACGAAAACTCACCCGCGCCCAAGGCCCGAACGATTCCCGGGCCCACTGCGCTGGACAACGACTGGGCCGGCATTGACACCCCCTGCGCCGGCGCCAATGCCACCAGTGATCCGATCCTCGAAGGCTGCCGGCAGGAGCTTCCCGCAGAGCCGTCCACCAGACGCATCGTGGTGCTCGGCGACTCCCACGCCCAGCAGTACCTCGGCGCCCTGGCGCCAGTGGCCGCAGCCCGCGGGTGGGAACTGGTGACGCTGCTGATGCCGGCCTGCCGGTTCGGCGCGGAGTCCGACACCCGGAACGCCGAGTGCAACGCCTACAACCGTGCCAGTTCGGCGTACGTGCTCGAGCACCGGCCGGACGCCGTGTTCACGGTGGCCTCATTGACGCATGAGGAGGCGCCCTTTGAGACCGAAGTACCCGGATACCTGGAGGGCGTGAAGCCGTTCGCGGATGCCGGAATCGAGATCGTGGGCATCCGCGACAACCCGCGGTTCACGTTCAACATGCCCGAATGTGCGCAGCGGAACGGGACCGACGCCGCGGCGTGCAACCCGTCGTTGAGTGAGTCCCTGGTGGACCCGTCGCCCCTGGAGAATTTCCGGGGCAGGCTGCCCGGGCTGCACCTGATGGACATGAGCGATTTCATCTGCGCCCGCGGTGTTTGCCCGGCCGTGGTGGGGAACGTGTACGTCTACAAGGACGACAACCATCTGACCAGGACCTACGTGGAAACCATGATCCCGATGTTCGAGCAGCGGCTGCTGGCCACCACCGGCTGGAGTTGACCGCCTTTGCCGTTGGGCCACGACTCGCGTGCGGTTGCTCACATTGTCCGCATGGAATAGGGGGATCGGCGCTGAGGTTCTAATATTTACTCAACACTTTCTGCCCCCGGAACGCCGCCCAGCGCGGTGGTCCCGCAGGACCGTCTGCACAGGCCAGTTCCGTAATAACGGGCTGGTCATCGGCTGCAACCCCTACCCGTGACCCAGCAACCAAGGTAAGAGGCGCACTCATGACCGAGCCCGAACACAACCCCTTTGGCTTCATCGGCCTGACCTACGACGACGTCCTGCTCCTGCCCGGGCACACCGACGTCATTCCCTCCGAGGCCGATACCTCCTCTCGGATCTCCAAGCGCATCACCGTGCAGACGCCGCTGCTCTCCGCTGCCATGGACACCGTCACCGAGTCCCGGATGGCCATCGCGATGGCCCGCCAGGGCGGCCTCGGCGTCGTGCACCGGAACCTGTCCATCGCCGACCAGGCGGACCAGGTGGACCGGGTCAAGCGCAGCGAATCCGGCATGATCACCAACCCGGTCACCATCCGCCCCGAAGCCACGCTGCGCGAACTGGACGATCTCTGCGCCCAGTACCGCGTCTCCGGCCTGCCAGTGGTGGACGAGGGCAACCGCCTGCTGGGCATCGTCACCAACCGCGACACCCGCTTCGTCCCGGAATCCGACTTCCCGCTGCGGCTGGTCAGCGACGTCATGACCAAGATGCCCCTGGTCACCGGGCACGTGGGAATCAGCCGCGAGGAAGCCTCGCACAAGCTGGCGACGAACAAGATCGAAAAGCTGCCCCTCGTCGATGAGCAGGGCCGGCTGAAGGGCCTGATCACCACCAAGGACTTCACCAAGGCGGAGCAGTACCCGCTGGCCACCAAGGACGAGGAAGGCCGGCTGCGTGTGGGCGCCGCCATCGGCTTCTTCGGGGACGGCTGGGAGCGCGCCATGGCACTCGTGGACGCCGGCGTCGACGCCCTGTTCGTGGACACCGCCAACGGCCACTCGCAGGGCGTGCTGGACATGATCCGCCGCCTGAAGTCCGACCCCGTGGCAGCACACGTGGACATCATCGGCGGCCAGGCTGCCACCCGTGAAGGCGCACAGGCACTGATCGACGCCGGCGCCGACGGCATCAAGGTGGGCGTCGGGCCGGGCTCCATCTGCACCACCCGCGTGGTGGCCGGCGTGGGCGTCCCGCAGATCACCGCCATCTACGAATCCGCCAAGGCAGCCATTCCGGCCGGCGTGCCGCTGATCGCCGACGGCGGCCTGCAGTACTCGGGCGACATCGGCAAGGCGCTGGTCGCCGGTGCCGACACCGTCATGCTCGGTTCCCTGCTGGCCGGTTGCGACGAGTCCCCGGGCGAGCTCATCTTCGTCAACGGCAAGCAGTTCAAGTCCTACCGCGGCATGGGCTCCCTTGGCGCCATGCAGTCCCGCGGCAAGAACACGTCCTACTCGAAGGACCGCTACTTCCAGGCCGACGTGTCCGGTGACGACAAGCTGATTCCCGAAGGCATCGAAGGCCGCGTGGCTTACCGCGGACCGCTGTCCTCCGTTGCGTACCAGCTGGTGGGCGGCCTTCGCCAGACCATGTTCTACACCGGTGCGCCGACCATTCCCGACCTGAAGGCCCGCGGCAAGTTTGTGCGGATCACCCCGGCGGGCCTTAAGGAATCGCACCCGCATGACATCCAGATGACCGTGGAGGCACCGAACTACGGTTCCCGGTAAGTCACGGGCATGGCACAAAAGGAGGCGGGATCTCCCCGCCTCCTTTTTGCTGCCCTCCGGCGGTAGGCGGGCTGCATTGTCAGACCCTCGTTGGATGATGTTCCTATGGAGATCAGCG
>JABFWC010000385.1 GCA_013362385.1 Pseudarthrobacter sp. | reverse complement strand
GGCAGCCATCAGGATGACGGCCACCGCGACGTAACGCCCGCCCTGGTCGGGAGCGAAGGCCGCGGGTGCCACCGCCGCCGCCCACATATAGAGCCCATACGCCACCAGCCCGAATCCGGTCCACGCGGCCAGGTAGCCGGCCACGAATACGGAGGTGGACCCGGCCGGCGCGTACCGTTCGGCCTGCCGCCGGTGCCGCTGGATCCGGTGGTAGGCCACCACCATCGGCGCCACCGACGGGAACATCATGGCTGCGAGCATCACCACCCACGTCACGGTGAAGAAGCCCACCGGCCCCGGATTGGTCCACGCGCCCTTGTCCATCCCTGCCAGCTGCGTGGACGTAAAGACCCAGCTGGCAGCGGCCAGGACCAACAAGACAGCCACCAGTACTGCCTCCCGCGGATCAACACGGGAGGCGTGGGCGACTGTCTCGCCGTTACCGGTCAGCTTCCTGCGGTGCACGGGCCGGCCGTTCAGCCCCGGCCCTTGGGGGCGCCTTCGGCCATCTCGCTGGCGAACGAGAAGTCGGACGTTTCGCCGTAGGACCCGTCGAACTCCAGCCCGAACAGGTTTACGTGCCCCGGGCCCTTTCCGATCCGGAACTCGGGGGCGAAACCGTACATCGCATTCTTCACCGTGGTCGCGCCGCCGTCCGGTCCGGGCAGCGGCTCGAACGTGTACCGGGTCTGCTCGCCGACCGAAGCCGAAGGCCGCTCGCCGTCAGAGAACGTGACGTCAGCGCGCTCGAGCCCCAGCCACTCTCCATACAACCCTGCGAAGTCGGCAAAGGGGCCGCCCGCCTGGCCGCGAAGTATGCTTTCCAACGCGGCCACCTGCGCATCCGATGCTGATTGGTCCACCACGGCACCCACTTTCCAGTCGACGCCGGACAGGTCGGTGTCATCGAGGTTTCCCGTTGAAATATGAAAGACATTCAGGCCGCTGCACTTGCCTCCCGGCCCGGTGGGCATGCCGTCCACGGGGCACGGACAAATCAGCTGGCACACGCAGGTGCCCGCATAGGTTCCGGACATTTCCCAAGACACAGAATCCTCCTCACCTGGCACCATCGCCTGGCAGAAGCGGCCCGGATCCGGCGCCCCATCCCGTGAAACGGGGCGGAAGGCCCCGTTAATGCAGACCGTATTCCCAAGCCGAATAGCAGTCAATAAGGCGGGATACCTAATGATTCCGCTCTTTGGAGGAGCGCCAGAGGCCGCAAAAAAGGGAGGTACAACTCTCGGAAAATTGTGCATCATTCCCGCCCGGAGGCCGTTCGGCCCTAGCAATTTCCACCGCCCCGGCACAGGCTGGGTATTGGCGTCCGCCGTCCCTGGAAGTGGCCGGTGCAGTGGAAACGGCCACCGCTGTGGAAACGGACGACGGCGGCGGGCAACAAGGAGGCACGGTGATGGGATACGCCAACGGCCTGGGGGACGTGCAGCGGGGCGACGTCGGGACGGCCGGCGGAAAAGCCGTGGGGCTGGGCGGCCTCATCCAGGCCGGGCTGCCGGTGCCGCCGGGGTTTGTCCTCACCACCGATGCGTACTCGGAGTTCGTCGCCGGGAACAACCTCGGGCAAGCCGTCCAGGAACTGGCCGCCCTCCCGGCCGATGCCTCGCCGGAGGACTACGAGCACGCCTCCGCGCTGATCCGGACCCTGTTCAGCAAAGGCGCCATGCCCTCCGGCATCCACGCCGAACTTGAGGCCGCGTACGAACACCTCGGCGATGACATCGCCGTTTCCGTCCGCTCCTCCGCCACCGCCGAGGACCTCGCCTCGGCCAGTTTCGCCGGCCAGCAGGAAACCTACCTGAACGTCCGCGGGGTGCGGGCAGTCAGCAAAGGGGTCATCGACTGCTGGGCTTCCCTCTGGACGGCGCGCGCCATGGCCTACCACGCCCGCGCAGGCATCCGCCCGGACGAGGTGCGCCTCGCCGTCGTCATCCAGCAGATGGTGGAAGCCGACGCGGCCGGGGTCATGTTCACCGCCAACCCCGCGAACGGCCGCCGGGACCAGACGGTGATCAGCGCCGCGTGGGGCCTGGGCGAGGCAGTGGTCAGCGGGACGGTCACCCCGGACGACCTCACGGTCGACACGAAAACGGGCAAGGTCCTCTCCCGGCAAACCGCCGACAAGGAACTCATGACCGTGCCGGCAGAGAACGGGACGGCCGAACAAAAGGTGGCGGAAGCCCGCCGTCGTGCGCCCGTCCTGGATGATGCGGCGGCAGCGGAGCTGACGCGCTACGGCCAGCAGGCCGTGGACCACTTCGGCGCGCCGCAGGATATCGAATGGGCCCGCGCCGACGGCCAGTTCTTCCTGCTGCAGTCCCGTCCCATCACCGCGCTGCCCGAACCCTCGGCCGACGTCCCCACGGAATGGCCGCTCCCCTACCCCAAGGGCCTCTACTTCCGTGCGAGCATCGTAGAGCAGATGCCGGAGCCGCTCTCCCCGCTCTTCGCCGACCTCATCGACGGCTCAGTGTCCCGCTCGATATCGGCCCTGTTGAACGACGCGCTGGGCCAGCATTCCCTCCGCGAGGGCGACGTCCAGTTCCCCACCATCAACGGCTACGCCTATTACTACTACCGGACCTGGCCCATGCTGCGGATGACGGCCAGGACTATCCCGGCGCTGGGTGCGCTGTTCCGCGGCACGGCGCACATGGGCATCAAGGGCTGGCGGGAATACTCGCATCCGCGTTACGAACGAGCGATCAAGGACTGGTCCGGGACGCCGCCTGCGGAACTTTCAGGGGCACGGCTGCTGGCGGGCGCCCGGGCCCTCCTGGACGCCGGCACCGTCTACTACACGGCCGTGCAGTCCGTCATTCCGCTCGCCGACATGAGCGAAATCTCCTTCCGCGCGTTCTACGACAAGCTGGTCCGGCGCGAGGGCGACCCGCCCGCCCAGACCTTCCTCCTCGGCTTTGACAGCGAACCCATCCGCGCGGAGAAGTCGCTGTATGACCTGGCCGGGTGGGCGCGCAGCGACCCTGCGCTGGTCACGGCGTTGGTGGAACGGCCGACGGCGGAACTCGCCGAGTGCCTGCGCACGGGTTCGGCTCCGGCAGGGGTGGACGACGTCCTGTGGCAGGAGTGGCGGATCACGTTCCAGGAGCACCTGGACCTGTACGGGCATGCGGTCTACAACCTCGACTTCGCCACCCCGGTGCCGGCCGACGACCCGTCCGCGCAGCTGGAAACCATCAGGTTCTACCTGCGCGGGCAGGGCACCGACCCGCATGAGCGGCAGCGGTTGCTCACCGAGCGCCGGGAGGAGCTGACCCGGGAGATGGCCGGGCGTTTGGGGCCGCGGCGCCGGCGCGTGTTCTTCCGTCTGCTGCGGTGGGCGCAGGAGACGGCGCCGGTCCGCGAGGACGCGCTGGCCGACGTCGGACTCGCCTGGCCGCTGCTGCGGCGGATGCTGCTGGAACTGGGGCGGCGGCTCGTTGCCTCGGGCCTGATCGCTGCGCCGGATGACGTGTTCTGGCTGCGGTTTTCAGAACTCCAAGGTGCCGTGGACTTCGGGCTGGCGGAAACTGACACGGGCGTGTCCCTGGCCGGAGCCTCACGCCCGGTGCGGGCCGACGCCGTCGAGGAACGCAGGGTGCTGTGGCGCGGCCAGGCGAAGGCTGACGCCCCGCAAATGCTGCCGCAGGCGGCATGGATGGAGAAGGCCTTCGGCTCCATGATGCCCGCGGGTCCGCAGCACCAGGCGGGCGATGTCATCAAGGGGGCAGGCGCGAGCGCCGGCCGGGTCACCGCACCGGCCCGCGTGCTGCGCGGACCCGAGGACTTCGGCCAGATGCAGCCGGGCGAGGTGCTGGTGGCCCGCATGACCACCCCTGCGTGGACGCCGCTGTTCGCGATGGCTTCCGCCGTGGTGACGGATGTCGGGGGCCCGCTGAGCCACAGCTCCATCGTGGCGCGCGAGTACGGCATCCCGGCCGTGCTGGGCACCGGCGTGGCGACACAACGACTGGCCGGCGGCCCGCAGGTGAGCGTGGACGGCGACGCCGGGACCGTCACCATCGTGTAACACCCCTTATTGACGGGCTTTGGCGCATGATATTCGGGTGAACAAGAACCGGCTCGAAGCCTTCAGCGACGGCGTGCTCGCCATCATCATCACCATCATGGTGCTCGAACTGCACACCCCGGAGGAACCAACGTGGGCAGGGGTCGCTGCCGTCCTGCCCACGATTTTCACGTACCTCCTGAGCTTCGTGTACGTGGGGATCTACTGGAACAACCACCACCACATGATCCACCTCGCCAGCCGGGTGAACGGGGCTATCCTCTGGGCCAACCTGCACCTGCTGTTCTGGCTGTCGCTGTTCCCGTTCACCACGCGGTGGATGGATGAGTCGGGCTTCCTGCATGTCCCCGTGCTGCTGTACGGGATCAACCTGCTGTGCGCCGCGATCGCCTACTTCATCCTGGAGCGGGGGCTGATTGCGGCGCAGGGCAAGGACGGGGCCCTCGCCCAGGCCGTCGGGAGCGACTGGAAGGGCAAGGCCTCGCCGCTGATCTACCTCCTCGGGATCGCCCTCACCCTGCTACAGCCGCTGCTCGGAATCGCCGTCTTCACCATCGTGGCAATGATCTGGCTCGTGCCGGACCGCCGCGTGGAACACTTCGTCGCCAAGGCCCACGAGGACCGCGCCGGCCAGGGCTGAAAGAGCGGGCGCCGCCCACTCCCCCATGCCGGGGTGGACGGGAACGAAGTGGACCTTGTTGCCGGAACTCGGCGAGCGCGGCGTCGTAGACCCCTTGAGACCCACTGCGCAGCCTCCTGGTAGATCGGAGGATACTAAAAGGGCCTCCCCCGCCAGCAACGACTTCGTCCCCAGGACGGCCGAAAGGTAAGCCCATGCCCGCCCGGTTCCTCCCTGCCCACCCGCCCAGCATGCACCTGGTGCTCATGCTGGCGCTCACGTTCTCAACCGGCGTGTTGGATGCGGTGGGCTATCTGGGCCTGGACCGGGTTTTCACGGCGAACATGACAGGCAACGTGGTGATCCTCGGCATGGCGCTGCTGGGCGGCGACAATCTTCCCGTCCTCGGCCCCATCGTGGCCTTGGCCGGGTTCATGACCGGTGCGATAATCTCCGGACGGGCACTGCGGCTCAGCACCGCCGGCTGGAACCGCCGCACCACCAC
>JABFWC010000346.1 GCA_013362385.1 Pseudarthrobacter sp. | reverse complement strand
GGACGAGTAGCGGTTCGCCTCGTCGTCGTTCCGGGTGGTGAGTCCGCGCTGGAGGAGTTCGGAGGCGCGCAGGTAGCCGCCATGCTTGTACACCAGAAGCCCGGCCATCAGGTAGCACAGGCCGGCCCAGCCGCGGTAGGCGCGGGCCAGGGTGATCAGCCGCTCGGGTTCGCGGCTGGTGAAGACAGCTTCGTGGACGGCCTTTGCGGGCTTGGGCAGCAGCCGCTTGAGCCTCGGCACCTCCCCGTCGATCGAGAGCAGCGCGGGGTTGCGGCCGCCCAGCACTCCGGTCAGCAGGCCCCCCACGCCGCCGGCGAGGTCATGGACCGGCGTGCGCAGCTGTGCCTGCCCGAAGGGCGTGAGGTCCCGGCTGTCCCAGTAAATCGGTGCGGTGTCCCCGGCGGTCATCCTTCCATGCTAGCCGGGACCCGTTGACCCCTTCCGCGCCATGAACCACTCGGTAAAGGACCGCGCACGGCCGGAGTCAGCAAACCTGATGACCCACAGGTTGTCGTAGGTGGGCCGGCCGCCGGAATAGGTGGTGGTGCCCTGGACAAAGGCTGCGTCGCCGTCGGACCCGAGCAGCTCCCAGGTGAACGTCCAGTCTGCGGGCTCATCGCGGGCGGCGAGCCAACCAGCAACGATGCCGTCCTGGCCGGCCCACGGTTCGGGGTCATGGGGACGCGTCTCATACAGTGCGTCGGCGGTGAAGAGGTCCCGGATGTCGTCTGCGTCGTTGCTGGTCCACGCCGCCTGGTACTTTTCCATCCAGGCGTGGACAAGGTCACGTGCTGCAGGCTGGCTCATAGTGCGGTTCTACCCGCAGTGGGCCAGCGGCGCAACAGGGTCAGCCGTTGGCGGCAGCAATCCATACGCCGATGACCCAGGTGCTGGCCGCGAGGCAGGCCAGCCCGAATTCGGCAAGCATCCCCAGGCCGGTTGCCTTCAGCGCCGCCCAACTCGACCGCGCCGCCGTCGAAAGATTCCTGGTGCGCAGGAACTCGCTGGCCAGCAGGCCCGCGGCAAACCCGGCAAAGAGCCCCACCACCGGGACGACGAACATCCCCACCGCGCCGGCCACCAGGGCCGCTACGATGCTGCGGCTGGGAATCGCGTGCTGCCTGAGTTTCCTGCCGGTGAGGACCGCGCCGGCCGCCATACCCGCGGCCACAAAGACCATGGCCACCGCGAAGACCACCCATCCCGCCGTCCCGGCCCCGCCCCAGATCGCCCATGCCAGCAGGCTCACACCGATCAGTACGCTTCCCGGCAGGACGGGAATGATGGTCCCGGCCACGCCCACGAGGATTGCCAGGCCGCACAGGATGGTCACCACGGTCTCGGAACTCATGGCCCCAGTCTAGGGGCCGGACTTAACGCCCGACGGCGGCGCCTCCTTTCCGCAAGGAGGCGCCGCCGTCGTGGTTTCCAGGTAGGCGGTAGTTACTCCGCTTCCACCGCTGCGGCAACGGCGGCGGTGACGGCCGGGGCCACGCGCGGGTCCAGGGGGCTGGGAACGATGTAGTCGGCGGCGAGGTCCTCCGCTGCCAGTTCCGCAATGGCCCGGGCCGCTGCCAGCTTCATGGCCGGCGTGATGCGGCGGGCACCGGCATCCAGGGCGCCGCGGAAGATGCCGGGGAACGCCAGGACGTTGTTGATCTGGTTGGGGAAGTCGCTGCGGCCGGTGGCAACGACGGCGGCGTACTTCACGGCCACCTCGGGCAGGACTTCGGGGTCCGGGTTGGACAGGGCGAACACGATCGCGTCCTGGTTCATCAGGGCCAGGTGCGCCTCGTCCAGCTTGGAGGAGGAGACCCCGATGAAAACGTCGGAACCGGCCAGCGCCTCGGCGGGGCCGCCGGTGACGCCGCGCGGGTTGCTGCGGCCGGCGATGTCGGCCTTCTTGCTGGTGGCGTCTGCAGCGAGGTCGGCGCGGCTGCTGTTGATGACACCCCGGGAGTCGAGCAGGACGACGTCGCTGATGCCGGCGGCCAGCAGGATTTCGGCGACGGCGATGCCGGCGGCACCTGCACCGGAAACCACTACCTTGAGGTCTTCGAGTCCGCGGCCGGTCACCTTGGCGGCGTTGGTCAGCGCGGCAAGGGCCACGACGGCGGTTCCGTGCTGGTCGTCGTGCATGACGGGGCAATCCAGCGCTTCGATGAGCTTTTCCTCGAGTTCGAAGCAGCGGGGGGCGGAGATGTCTTCGAGGTTGACGGCGCCGAAGCTGGGGCGCAGGCGGACCAGGGTTTCCACGATTTCGTCCACGTCCGTGGTGTTCAGGACCAGCGGGATGGAGTCGAGGTCGCCGAAGGTCTTGAAGAGCGCGGACTTGCCCTCCATGACGGGGAGGGAGGCGCTGGGGCCGATGTTGCCCAGGCCCAGGACGGCCGTGCCGTCGCTGACCACGACCACGAGGCGCTCGGCCCAGGTCAGGGTGCGGGCCAACTCAGGCTTGTTGTGGATGGCACGGCTGACTTCTGCGACACCTGGCGTGTACGCGATGGACAAGTCGCGCTTGTTGGACAGCGGAACGGTGGTACCGACCGAAAGCTTGCCGCCCTGGTGGGCGCCGAAGATTTCGTCTTCGCTCAGCGCGGTGGCGGCGGAATTGTCGGTGCTGCTGATTGCGTCAATGGACACGTCGTTGTCTCCTGGTGCTCGCCGCGGCATACGGCTTCATGGAACCGGGACCCGGGCGGGTCCCAGCATGGGAAATGGTGCGACAGGAAACCCATGGGTGGCGGGTCCGTGGGAACGAGGGGATGTTCACTCCCTGTTGCTCCGGTGGCTCCATGGTAGGCGGGCGGCTGGGCCGCACGTGACGCGCTAAAGCACACGGCTAACGTGCCAAAACGTTTATCCAGGAGGTTTAGTGACGCAGCTCACCCCAATATGGCCGATTTAAAACCCTTCCGGTCTAGACCGGTTACGCGCTTCTCGTGAGTGTGAACCCTGCCTCGGCGTCCGGCGACAGCCTTGCGCAGGCCTTTTTCAGGTCTTCCTCGGCCTCGAAGAGGGAAAGCCGGCGGTTCCGGACGGACTGGACCAGACCAGTGACTGTCAGAAGCAACACCCGGGCCCCCACCGCGTCACCGCTGGCGCCCAGGACCACCTTCTCACTGAGCGCATCGATCTCCCGCAGGAGATCAGTGGTATCCCTGTCCGGGAGATAAACCCCCCGGCTCAGGCACTGCTCCACCGCCGGCTGCATGACGCGCATGTGGAAGATTTCCATCGCGAGTCCGGACAGGGCACGGCCCCGGAAGCGGGAGGACGAACGCGGCGCCCCGGCCTGCAGTTCGTCGAGCTGGTGCCGGTACAGGGCGAGCATCAGGTGCGTGGGGGTGGGGACATAGCGGTAGAGCGTCCCCAGCGGGACGTCGGCCTTTTCCGCGACCGCGGACAACTCCACCGAATCCAGCCCCTTGCGGGCGAAGCCTGCCGCGGTTTCGAGGATCCGCGCATACCGGAGGCGCTGGCGGGGGGCGGAAGGCCTGGCGGCCATGGGCGGATGATCTGAAAAAGTCTCGGGCATCAGCATTTTCCGGGGTTGTCTGGTAGGGGCCTGCTGCCTGGAGCGCCCCCATCCATACCGCCCTGCAGTCCGCCTCAACTATACGTCACTGGCCTGTGCGCTTTTTAGTCAGGAGCCTTACTGTTGGACCCTCTGGGAAGTCAGGCCACGCTCCTGATTTTGACCACGAAAACGGCGCCGAGCAGGCCGATGATCGCGGCCATCAGGAACAGGATCCGGTAGCCGCCCCAGTGCGCTACAGCCAGGTAGGCCAGTGCCGGCGCAACCACCTGCGGCAGCGAGTTGGCCACGTTGATCACGCCCATGTCCTTGCCGCGGCTGACGGCGAACGGCAGGACCTGGGTCAGAAGCGCAAAATCCACTGCAAGGTAGGCGCCGAAGCCGATGCCGAGGACGGCAGCCCCGGCCAGTGCTCCTGGCCAGACAGGGAAAAACGCCATGATGCCTCCGGCCGTGGCGATGATGGCCGACGAACCGATCACGAACGGCTTCCGCTTCCCCACCCGGTCGCTCCAGGGCCCGGCCAGCACCGCGGTGGCCATCACCATCACGGCATAGATTCCGGTCAGGACCAGCACGCCAGCGGCAGGATCCGGATAGCCGATGATGTCGCGCAGGAAGAAGAGCAGGTACACGATGGTCAGCTGGTTGCCCACGTTGACCAGGAACCGCGTGAGCCAGGCCCAGGCGAAATCGGGATAGCGCCGGGGGCTGATCCAGAATCCGCGGAGGAAGGCAGCGACGCGGAACGGCCTGACGTCTTCCCTGGGCAGGGCAGGGTCGTTGCGGTGGAGCAGGTAGGGCACCACAGAGAGGAGCAGCGCGGCGGCGCACAACCAGTAGCCCATCAGGAAGTTTCCGGAGACCACCGCACCAAAGACGGCGCCCGCGAGGATGCCGAGGGTCTGTCCCATGGCCGCCAGTCCGCCCACCCCGCCCCGCTGGACCACCGGCACGCGGTCCGGGACCGCGGCCGTGATAGCCGCATAGGCGGCGTTCGCGCCGAGCTGGACCAGGCACCAGAACAGCACCATCAACGCCACAAGGGCGGAAAAGGACATGGCTACCAAGGCGGCGGTACCCAGGACAGCCCCGGCCAGCACCCAGGGGGCGCGGCGGCCGAAACGCGAGGTGGTGCGGTCGGACAAGGCACCGAAGAGCGGGTTGGCCACCAGGGACACGGCTGCCCCGCAGGCGGTGACGAGCGACAGGATTGCCTCCTTGCCAGGGGCGTCGATACTGATGGCCTGCTGGCCGATAAAGACGTTGATGGGGCCGAAGAACGCGGCGTTGATGCCCACGTTGACCAGGACCAGTCCGGCGACCCAGCGCGCGGTGACCTTTTCCGTCGGTTCGGCGAGCGCCGCCGTCGTGCTTGTGCCATCCGAAGTGCCGTCCGGGGCGGCCGCGGGCGTATCTGGCAGAATCATTGGCTTGGCTCCCCCTGGTGCGGCCGGTTGGCGGTGGAACCAGACTATCGTGGGCGCTGGAAGGCCCTTCGTGCAACGGTCCGGCAGCCCGCCAAACGTCCACCACGCCAGCCGCAACAAAGGAGAACCACATGAGCGCACCCACCCCCGCCCAAGGCACCAGCGTCAACACCGCAGACCTTTACGACGAGCGCGGCGATGAACTGGCCTCCGTTTCAT
>JABFWC010000430.1 GCA_013362385.1 Pseudarthrobacter sp. | reverse complement strand
AATCTGGTGCGCGACGGCTTCCAGATCACTGCCAGGGAATGAGGCTCGGGAGGCCTCCCCGGCAACCCCCCTCTTTTCCACATGGATGCGCAGAATTCTGCAAAATATGGTGAACTAGGCGAACATGGGCGCATCTGCCCGAGCAATCTTTTTCTGTAGGAGCACCGTGCCAAGCAAGGCCAAAACCGGCAAGAAACTCGTGATTGTGGAGTCTCCGGCCAAGAGCAAGACCATCGCCAAGTACCTGGGCGAGGGCTTCATCGTTGAGGCCTCCATCGGTCACATCCGGGACCTGCCACAGCCGTCCGAGCTTCCCGCCGAACTGAAGAAGACCTCCGTCGGCAAGTTCGCCGTCGACATCGACCACGACTTCAAGCCCTACTACGTGGTGTCGCCGGACAAGAAGAAAAAGGTGACCGAGCTCAAGGCCGCGCTCAAGGACGCCGATGAACTCTATCTCGCAACAGATGGGGACCGCGAGGGCGAAGCCATCGCGTGGCACCTGCTGGAAGTGCTCAAGCCCAAGGTCCCGGTGTACCGGATGACGTTCGGCGAAATCACCAAGGAAGCGATCCAGCGCGCCATGGGCAACCTGCGCGACGTCGACTCCGCGCTGGTCGACGCCCAGGAAACCCGCCGCATCCTGGACCGTCTTTATGGCTACGAAATCTCTCCTGTGCTGTGGCGCAAGGTTGCCCGCGGCCTGTCCGCCGGCCGCGTGCAGTCAGTGGTCACCCGCATGGTGGTGGACCGTGAACGCGAGCGGATGGCCTTCAAGGCTGCCTCCTACTGGGACCTCACCGGCCAGTTCGGCGCGGAGTCCGGCTCCTTCAAGGCCAAGCTGGCCGCCGTGGACGGCGCGAAGGTTGCCACCGGGCGTGACTTCAACGACGACGGCGAGCTGGTCTCCAAGAACGTAGCCCACCTCAACGAGGAGCTGGCGACGTCCCTGGCGGCGGGGCTGCAGGATGCTCCGTTCCGCGTCCGTTCCGTTGACACCAAGCCCTACACCCGCCGGCCTGCCGCCCCGTTCACCACCTCCACGCTGCAGCAGGAGGCGGGCCGGAAGCTGCGCTTCTCGTCCAAGAGCACCATGCAGATCGCCCAGCGCCTGTATGAAAACGGCTACATCACCTATATGCGTACCGACTCCTCGGCGCTGAGCGACGAGGCCATTACGGCCGCGCGCCGCCAGGCATCGGAGCTGTACGGGCCCGAATACGTCCCGCAGTCGCCACGCGTCTACTCCAACAAGGCCGCCAACGCCCAGGAAGCGCACGAGGCCATCCGCCCGGCCGGCGACTCCTTCCGCACCCCGGCCCAGGTGGCCTCCCAGCTCTCCGGCGACGAGTTCCGGCTCTACGAGCTCATCTGGAAGCGCACCGTCGCCTCGCAGATGGGCGATGCCAAGGGCTCGACGGCGACCATCCGCCTGGGCGCCGTGGCCTCCGACGGCCGCGACGCCGAATTCTCAGCCTCCGGTACCGTGATCACGTTCCCCGGCTTCCTTGCCGCCTACGAGGAAGGCAAGGACGAAACACGGGGCGACGACGATTCGGACGAAGCACGCCGACTGCCGAACGTGGCCAGGGGCGATTCCCTGACCGCCGCCGACATCGTGGCCGTGGGGCACGAGACCTCGCCGCCGCCGCGCTACACCGAAGCGTCGCTGACCGCCGAGCTGGAGAAGCGGGGCATCGGACGGCCGTCCACGTATGCCTCCACCATTTCCACCATCCAAGACCGCGGCTACGTCCGGAAGCAGGGTTCGGCCCTGGTGCCCAGCTGGATCGCCTTCTCCGTCATCCGGCTGCTGGAACAGCACTTCAGCGACTACGTCGATTACGAGTTCACCGCCGACATGGAAGGCGACCTGGACAAAATCGCCAACGGCCAGGAAGCCGGCACGTCCTGGCTGCGGCACTTCTACTTCGGTGAGGACTCCGACCCCGGCCTGCTGAGCATCGTGAACAACCTCGGCGAAATCGACGCCCGGGAAATCAATTCCATTCCCATCACTGACGAGATCACTCTGCGGGTGGGCAAGTTCGGCCCGTACCTGGAGAGCTCCGCCGCGGTGGTGGACCCGAAGACGGGCGAGATCGTCGAGTCCGCGCGGGCCAACGTCCCCGAGGACCTGGCACCGGACGAGCTGACCGCGGCCAAAGCCATCGAGCTGATGGAGACCGCGGCCCCCGAGGAGCGCGTCCTGGGCACGGACCCGCACACCGGGCACACCGTGGTGGCCAAGAACGGCCGGTACGGCGCCTACGTCACTGAGGTCATCCCCGAGATGACCGAAGAACAGATCGCCGCCCAGCCGGTGGAGTACTACAAGAACGGCAAGCCCAAGCCGCCCAAGAAGCCGGTCAAGGCCAAACCGCGCACCGGGTCGCTCTTCAAGTCCATGAGCGTCGAGTCGGTCACCTTGGACGAGGCGCTCCAGCTGATGAGCCTGCCCCGTGTCCTGGGTGAGGACGCCGAAGGCAACCTCATCACCGTCCAGAACGGCAGGTTCGGCCCGTACCTGAAGAAGGGGACCGACTCCCGCTCCATCGGATCCGAAGAGGAGATCTTCACGATCACCCTGGAACAAGCGCTGGAGATCTACTCCCAGCCCAAGCAGCGCGGCGCACGGGCCGCGGTGCCGCCGCTGGCAGAGTTCGGCCCGGACCCCGTGTCCGAGAAGAACATTGTCGTGAAGGAAGGCCGCTTCGGCCCCTACATCACCGACGGCATCACCAACATCACCGTTCCGCGGGCCACCTCGCTGGAAGAACTGACCCGCGAGCAGGCGGTGGAACTGCTGGCCGAGAAGCGCGCCAAGGGACCGGTCAAGCGCACCGCCGCGCGCAAGGCCCCGGCCAAGAAGAAGGCAACGGCCAAGAAATGATCGGTGGCCGGCGCGTTTGCGCCGGCCACCGTATCGTGATCGGCTAGGGGAATGACTGAACAGCCAGGAATTGACGATCCCGCTCCGCTCAACGACCTCGAAGAAAAACTCGCCACCGGCGGCCAGCCCGACGCGAACCCCGTGGACGTTATCCTGTCCTTCCTGAACAGCGAGGTCTACATCATCAGCTCGGACACGGTGGAGACCGAGGACTCCCAGGTGGAGCCCCTGGTGCTTGCCAACGCCGACGGCGACCCCGTCCTGGCCGTCTTTTCGCACCCGAGCCGGGTGGACAAGCCCTACCTGGAAGCGGCCCCCAACGTGCTGGGCACGCAGGGCGCAGCCATCATCGCGAACATCGGTGACGAACTGGGCCTGGTGATCAACCCCGGAGCCGCCTACGGCTTCGAAATCAACCCGGAGGGCGTGGCCAACATCAGGCGCGACTTCAAACGCGCCGACGAGGAATAATGGCACCATGCGGCTAGGCGTCCTCGATATCGGGTCCAACACTGTCCATCTGCTCCTGGTGGATGCGCACCCCGGTGCCCAACCAGTCCCGTTCGCCTCGCACAAGCGGCCCCTGTCCCTGGTGCAGTACCTCGAACCGGACGGCAGCATCAGCGACCAGGGCCAGCATGAACTTACCGAGTTCGTTTTGGAGGCGTGGGAGTTTGCGGCACGGCACAAGGCGGAAGACCTGCTTGCTTTTTGCACGTCCGCCATCCGCGAGGCCACCAACGGCCCGGCCGTCCTGGCCCGGGTGAAGCACGAAACCACCGTGACCCTGCAGGAACTCACGGGCAGCGAAGAAGCGTCCATGACCTTCTTCGCGGTCCGGCGCTGGCACGGCTGGGGCGCCGGTCCCATCCTGAACCTGGACATCGGCGGCGGTTCCTTCGAGATGGCGTTCGGCCAGGATGAGCTGCCCGAAGTGGCCACCTCGGTGCCGCTGGGCGCCAGCAGGCTCACCCGGGACTGGCTTGCAGAGGAACCGCCGTCCGCCAAGAGCGTCAAGGAACTGCGGCGCTTCATCAGGGCAACACTCAAGCCGGCTGTCCGGGAGTTCGACGGCCTGGGCCGGGCCAATGTCGTGGCAGGGACGTCCAAGACGTTCCGTTCCCTGGCCAGGATTGCAGGTGCCGCTCCCAGCGCCGAAGGACCATACGTAAAGCGCGAACTGCATGCCTCCGACCTGGGCATCTGGACCCAGCGGATCTCAGCCATGAGTTCCGAGGACCGCCTTCACCTGCCCGGCGTCTCCGAAGCGCGGGCCCACCAGCTGCTCGCCGGTGCCCTGGTGGCCGAGGCTGCGCTGGAAATGTTCAAGTTCAAGAAGCTGCGCATCTGCCCCTGGGCGCTCCGTGAAGGCCTGATCCTGCGCCGCCTGGACCAGCTGGTGTTTGCCGGCCCGCTCGAACCCGCGCCGCATGTGGCAGCGTCAAAGTCCGTCGAAGCCGCCGTCTAAAGGTCCGGGCCTCCGGTGCCCGTTAAACGCGGAAGCACCGGGGCCGGCAACAGGAAAATGGGGGAAAACCTGTTGCCGTGCCGCCGGCGCCCTGGCAGGCATCCCCATGCCTGCCGCATCACTCGCACCCTCAATGAGGTAATAACAACGGTAGGGGCCCAACTTGTACGCTTCCTGCAGTGAACATGTGAGTTGCCTGTGAATGGTTGTGAACTGTAATGATGGAGGCATGAGCAACCGAATCGCATTCCTTGGCTGTGGATCCATGAACGAAGCCATCCTGGGCGGCCTGCTGGAGGCAGGTACCGACCCCGGCGACGTCGTGGCCACTGTGCGCCGTGCTGAGCGGGCCGCTGAACTGGCCGAACGCTACCACGGCATCACCGCGATCGCCGGCGAGGAAGAGCCCGACAACAACAGGCAGGCGACCAAGGGCGCCGCCGTCGTCATCCTTGGCGTCAAGCCGGTTGGCATCGCAGACCTGGCACGCGAAATCGGCCCCGCGCTCTCGCCGGAAACCGTGGTGGTGAGCGTGGCAGCCGCCGTGTCCATCGCCCAGCTCGAAGCCGCACTCCCTTCCGGGCAACCGGTTATCCGGACCATGCCCAACACGCCGGCGAAGCTGGGCCGCGGCGTCGTCTCCGTGTCCCCGGGCACCCACTGCTCCGCCGAACAGCTGCAGAAGGTCAAGGACATCCTCCAAGGCGCCGGAACGGTTGTTGAAGTGCCCGAGGAGCAGGTGGATGCACTGTCCGCGATCAGCGGTTCAGGCCCCGCATACGCCTTCTACCTCGCGGAGGCGATGGCGGCCGCGGGGGAGGAGCTGGGACTGGACCGCGAA
>JABFWC010000089.1 GCA_013362385.1 Pseudarthrobacter sp. | reverse complement strand
ATGACGGACTTGTAGTCCGGGGCAGTCAGGTAGCCATCCGAGTCGACCCAGATGAGCTTGGCGTCCTTGCCCTTGGACTTTGCATCAAGGATCGCGCTGCCTGCGCCACCTCCCACGGGTCCAGCCACGGGCAGGACGATGTCCGCACCCTGGTCAAGGAAGCCCTGGGTCAGGACCTTGCCTTTGTCGACCTGCTTGAAGTCACCGACGAAGGTGCCGTCCTGCTTGTCCTTGTCCCAGCCGATCAGCTGGACGTTCTTGTTCTTCTTCTGGTTGTAGTACTTCACACCGTCGGCAAAGCCGTCCATGAAGATGGTGACCGTGGGGATGTTGATGCCCCCGAACGTGGCGACCTTGCCGGTCTTTGAGGTGCCGGCGGCCAGGTAACCGGCCATGAACGCAGCCTGGGCCGTGTCGTAGACAATCGGCTTGACGTTCTTAGGGAAGGTGGGGTCGTTGTAGTCGATGATCGCAAAGTGGCTGTTCGGGTTGGCCGTCGCGATCGACTTCGTGGCGTCGCCGAGCAGGAAGCCTACGGTGACCGTGAGCTTGCAGCCTTGCTGGACCATTGAGCGGAGGTTGGGGTCGTAGTCCGTGTCAGCCTTGGACTGGACGTGCTTTTCCTGGATGCCGAGGTCCTTTACCGCGCCCTGCAGGCCCTCGTAGCCGGACTGGTTGAACGACTTGTCGTCGAATCCCCCGGAGTCGGACACCATGCACGCGGTGTAATCCGATGCGGCAGCTGAACCGGAGGCCCCGGGCGTGGACGGGGCGGCACCGCAGCCGGTGAGCACAAGCGCGGACGCACCGAGGGTGGCCATACCGGCCATTGAACCGCGCTTGAAGCCTGCACGCAGTGATTTCTTCAATTTTCCTCCAGGGATGATGCGAGTGGCGCTACGGGCTGGGATTCAATGAGTGTCCGTTTCGGCGTCGAAATTCTGTTTTCATTGAGGGCACGCAGCACTGCGCCGGAGCGCACTGATGGCATTACTGTAGTGGCCTGCGCCACGTCCCATAGCACGCCGGAAGCCGTTCCCGAAGATTGTTTACAAGTTGTTACCAAGCGGTAGGGGGCGTCCGTTGGGGGACGCCCACTACCGCCGCAGCATGGCGGTGCCGGCCCTACAGCCGCACCAGCATTTTGCCCGTATTGGCCCCGTCCAGGAGGTCGATGAAGGCCTGCGGGGCGTTCTCCAGCCCCTCAACGATGGTCTCGTCATACTGCACTGTGCCGTCAGCCAGCCAGCCGGCCATCTTCGTGGCGAACTCCGCGGCGTGCTGCCGCTGCCCGCCCACCAGGAAGCCGCGAAGGGTCAACTGCTTGCCGATGGCCTGCATGAGGTTGTGCGGCGCCGGCGTGGGTTCGGTGGAGTTGTATTGGGCGATGGCACCGCACATGGCCACCCGGCCGCCGACGTTGAGGACGGACAGCGCAGCCTCCAGGTGGTCGCCACCCACGTTGTCGAAGTAGACGTCGATGCCTCCGCTGCCCGCGGCCTTTTCAAGCTGCTCCACGACAGGCCCGTCGTGGTAGTCGAAGGCGGCGTCGAAGCCTAGCTCGAAGAGGCGGGCCACCTTGGCGGGCGAACCGGCGGAACCGATAACGCGCGAGGCGCCCATGGCCTTGGCGATCTGGCCCACCAGCGACCCCACGGCACCGGCTGCCCCCGAGACGAACACCGCGTCGCCGGGTTTGAACCCGGCAACCTTCAGCAGGCCTGCATATGCTGTCAGCCCGGTCATGCCCAGCGCGCCAAGGAAGGCTGATGCAGGCGCCAGGTCGGTGCGGACGGGAGTCACAGCATCGCCGCTGACCACCGAGTACTCGCGCCAGCCAAGCGGATGCACGACGACGTCCCCCTCCTTGTGCGCAGCGGAACGGGACGCTATCACCTCACCCACCGCACCGCCGTCGAGCGCTTCCCCCACGGTGAAAGGCGCGGCATAGGACTTCACATCCTTCATCCGGCCACGCATGTACGGATCCACGGACATAAGTAGGTTGCGGACCAGGAGCTGGCCGTCGCCCAGGGCGGGCAGCTGTGACTCGGCAAGCTGGAAGTTGTCGGTGGAAGGGCGGCCCACGGGCCGGGAAGCCAGCCGGATTTCGCGGGTTGCGTCAGGAAGGGTGGTGCTCATGCTGCATACTCCAGAATCTTGAGGTCGACGTTGATATTGCCCCGGGTGGCGTTTGAGTACGGGCAGACCTGGTGCGCCTTGGCCACCAGGTCCTCGGCGTCCGCCAGGCTCAGCGCAGGCAGGGCGATCTCAAGTTCGGCCGCCAGCCCGAAGCCGGCGCCCCCTTCCAGCTGTCCGAGGTGGACCTTGGCGGCCACCGCGGAGTCGGTCAGGTCGGCGCCGGCCCTGCGGCCCACCAGGCGGAGGGCGGAGTGGAAGCAGGCGGCATATCCGGCGGCGAACAGTTGCTCCGGATTGGTGCCTTTGCCGTTTCCTCCCAGTTCAACGGGGCTGGCCAGGTCCACGGCCAGCCGTCCGTCGCTGCTGCGGGCAGTGCCGTCGCGGCCTTCGCCCGAGGCGAGTGCTTCGGCGGTGTAGAGGGTCTTCACAGAAAGTTCCGTCCTGTTGTGCGGGTTGGTTAGTTAGGGGGTGGGTCAGAGGGACTGGTGCAGGGCGGCGGTCAGCTTGCCCAGGGTGATGCGCAGCTGCTCAAGCTCGCCTTGGGAAAGCCCGGCGGCATCGGCAAGCCGCTGCGGGATGGCAGCCGCGGGACCGCTGAGGCTGCGCCCGGCGGAGGTGAGGTGGATGGCAACGCGGCGCTCGTCCTCCCCGGACCTCTTCCGCTCCACGAGCCCGAGGGCTTCGAGCCGCTTGAGCAGGGGTGACAGGGTACCCGAGTCGAGTCCGAGTTCCTCGCCGAGCTCCTTGACGCCGCGGGGATCGTTCTCCCAGAGCACCAGCATCACGAGGTACTGCGGGTAGGTCAGGCCGAGTTCGTCCAGCACCGGCCGGTACACGGCGGTGGCGGCACGCGAGGCCGAATAGAGCGCAAAACACACTTGCCGGTCGAGGCGGGGAGCTTCAGTCACGACAAGAACGACAGCGCACAACTAGATTGTGCACAACTTATAGCGGAGGCGTGGCCCGGTCGGTATTGGATGGCGCGGCGGAATCAGCGCTCAGTGTGCAGGGACTGCCCCTGCGCGGCGAGCCCAAGCTTCACTGCGCAGGCCGGGCACGACGGCGGGACGCGCCCCGTCTGCTAGAGGTCGCGGATGGTCCGGACTGCTAGAGGTCGCGGATGGTCCGGAGGGCGGCGGCTGTCAGGACACGGATGCCCAGGCCCAGCGCGCGTTCATCCACGATGTAATCGCCGCGGTGGAGGTCGTAATCCTCGCCGCCGGGCGTCTTGGTTCCGAGGCGCATCATGGCGCCGGGAAGTTCGGCGAGGAACCACGCGAAGTCCTCCCCGCCCATCGACTGCGGGGTCAGCACCACTGCGCTTTCGCCGATCTCGGCCCGCGCGGCGGCTTCGATGAGGGCCGTCTCATGCTCCGAGTTCACCACCGGCGGCACTCCCCTGGTGTGCTCCAGGTGGACATCCACGCCGTAGGGGGCAGCCACCTGGTGGACCACCTCATCGAGGAGTTCCCCGGCGGCGTGCCACGCATCACGGTCGAGGCAGCGCATGGTTCCGGCCATGTAACCGGTGCCGGGGATGGCGTTCGGGGCCGATCCGGCGGTGATTTGTCCCCATACCACGGAGACGCCGCTGCGCACGTCCACGCGGCGGGAGAGGACCGCCGGCACGTTGACCGCGATCTGCGCCAGCGCGAACACCAGGTCCTCGGTCAGGTGGGGGCGGGAGGTGTGGCCGCCCCGTCCGGACAGCTCGATCCGGATGGTGTCAGAGGCGGAGGTGATGGCGCCGATGCGCGTGCCGATCTTGCCCACCTCGATGCGGGGATCGCAGTGCAGCGCCATGATCCTGGGGACGCCGTCCAGGACCCCCTGCTCGATGCAGGCATGGGCTCCGCCGGGCATCGTTTCTTCGGCCGGCTGGAAAATGATCCGGACCCGCCCGCCGAGCGGAGATTCCTCGTGCATGCGGTGTAGCACCAGTGCGATGCCGAGCATGGTGGTGGTGTGGACGTCGTGGCCGCACGCGTGCGTAACGCCGTGGTTCCGGGACGCGAAGGCCAACCCGGTTTCTTCGATGATGGGCAGGGCATCGATGTCGCCGCGGACGGCGGTGGCAATGGGCCCCTCCCCCACGTCCACCGTGAGGCCGGTGCCTTCCAGGCGGCGGGGGCGCAGGCCGGCGGCTTCGAGCCGTTCGGCAAGCTTGTCAGTGGTGCGGAACTCCTTGAAGGACAGCTCCGGATGCGCGTGGAGATCCCGGCGGAATTCGATCAGTTCCGGCAGGAGCGGCTCGAGCCAGGGGGCCACCAGGGCTGTGGGCTCGGCTTCAGTAGTGTAATTGCGCACTGCTTCACTCTAGCGATCGTCACCGCTTTAGGAGCCATTCGCGGACGTCTCGTTACATTCGCTTTCCTGCCGGCACGGCATGCGCCGGCAGGAAAGCATTAAAGGACGTCGGTGTCGCCGCTTGCCTTGAGGGCGTCAACGGCAGCCTTGACGCGCTGGCTGTTGGCCACGGTGGTCACCAGCAGGGCGTCCGGCGTGTCCACGATGACGACGCCTTCGATTCCGATCAGGGCGATGACGCGCTTGGTGTCGGTGACCACCACGCCGCTGGAGTTCTCGGTGAACACGCGGGCGCCCTCACCGAGGACGGTGACGGCATCCACTTCCTTGGCGCTGTTCAGGCGGCCAACGGAAGCGAAGTCACCAACATCGTCCCAACGGAAGGAGCCGGGCACGACGGCGACGTCCCCGGCCTCGGCGGCGGGCTCGGCCACCGCATAGTCGATGGCGATTTTCGGCAGGGTGGGCCAGATGCGGGCCGTGACCTCGTCCCGTTCGGCAGTGTCCCAGGCCCGGGCAATTTCCTGCAGGCCCTGGAAGAGCTGGGGCTGGTTGGCCTCGAGGTGCTTTAGCATCAGCGCAACGGGAGCGACGAACATGCCGGCGTTCCACACGTAGTCACCGCTGTCCACATACTGCTGGGCCACCACTTCGTCCGGCTTTTCGACGAACTCCACGACGTCGTGCGCACTGGGTGCGCCGTCAATGTGCAGCGCCTTGCCGGACCGGATGTAGCCGAAGCCGGTGGAGGGGTG
>JABFWC010000327.1 GCA_013362385.1 Pseudarthrobacter sp. | reverse complement strand
AGGCGCTTCACGATGACGTCCACGTCTTGTCCGAAGTAGGCGCCGAGGGCGACGGTCATGCCGTTAACGCAGGCTTCCACTTCGCCGTCAAAGAATGGTTGGCCGCCTTCTTCCCAGCGGCAGTTGTCCCGCACCAGGGAGACCGCGCGCCGTGCTTGCGGGCTGTCCGGATGGAGGCCGAAATCGCGCAGGAGCAGCAGGGTGTAGGTAGTGGCAGTCCACGGCTGCCCGGCCGTTCCGTCGTCGTGCCCAGGCCAGTAGGTGCCGCCGTCCCACTGCCCGTCCGGTGCCTGAAGGGCAAGCAGTTGCGCACCCCAGCCCGACGTCGCCACACGGTCCCGTTCAGTTCCAACCTCCCCGGCCGGAGCTCCGGCAACGTCGCGGAGGACCTGCCAGCGGATGGCGGGATCGGCGTCGAGGAGCCATGCCAGAACGGCAGGCTGCGGGCCGCGGCTCACAAATGCTGGATGCCGGCGCGCTGCATGGCGTCCCGGTAGGTTTCCACGCTCTTGGCGAGGAGCTCTTCCTGTTTGGCTTCGGAGACGGCAAACGCCCTGCCACCCAGTGCCGTTGCCTTGTAGATCTTGATGCCGGCGTTCTTCAGGGACGAGTGGTAGGTCTTTTCGAACAGGGTCAGGAAGGTGGATGCGTCCGTGCCGTGGGCGATGATCGCCGAGACGCGGGCGTTGATTTTGAGGAACTGCCGGAACGGACGGAGGCCGTCAGTCTTTTCCTGCACGCTGAGGGCGGAAGGGCTGCCGTTCTCACGGACCCAGGGGTATGCGTTCCAGGGCATCACGTAGCGGGGGTCGAGTTCGGCCAGTTCGTAGATCTGGGTGGCCCGGCGGGCGGCTTCGTCGTCGTTGTTATGCGAGACAAACCCCGACTCGGTGCCCTTTCCGGGGCTCGGGTGGAGGCTGATGATCCTGCACTCATCTTCGTCGTGGACGGGATCGACATAGGGGACCTTGAAGTCGGGTTTCTTTTCCATCAGTTCATCGCAAAGCTGGGTCACTTTGGCAATGTTGGGTTCCTGTAGCAGGGCCTTCTTTTCGTCCCAATCAATCGTCACGATCTCTCCCTAAGCAGCGAGGCGTCCAGAATCAGGCGTTCGATGCCACTCTACGCTTCCCCGGGTATGGGTGGACCCACTGATTCCTGAAGCATCATCCTTACCGTCCGGTAGGGCCGCCTTCCGGCTAATGCCGCCCACGGAGGTGCTGGTCTTGAAGCTCGTCGAATTCCTCATCCGTCAGTTCGTCGAAGGCGCCAGCTTCCCTCTTGTCGCTGCGTGAGAAGCCGATGAACATCAGGATGATCAGGGGCAGGTCAAGGACTTCACAGATGAACCACAGGAGGTTTCACGCGAACTGCTGGTCCTGGAGGGCATCCCGGAACCACCATTGGGGATCGGGAACAGATGCCACGTGATCGAGCACCTGGCCGTTCAGGCTCAGCAGGATGCCGGGCACCGCGTCGATCAGCAGCTCGATGAAGACGAACATGAAATTCCAGCGTGAGGTAGGCGCTGGACCGCTGGAAGTCGGACTCTTCGATGATGGGCAGTGCCATCAGCATGCCCAGGAGTGGGACGCCGATGGTAAGGAGCGCGCCTGCTATGGGGTCGGTCCGCAATACATAGAAGGCCGGTGTCAGAAAGGTGGAGAAGAGCACCAAACCAAGCAGCGGGGCGCCGAAGGAATTGCTGCGGAGTTCCTAGGCTGACCCGCGGAGGCGCTCCATGTCGCGGCGGTCCTTTTTGGTCGGCCGGCCCGTGCCACGGTCCCGCTGCGGCAGCCCAAGCGCCGGGGCGACCGGCCGCGGCGGTGTGTGGTCGGTGAAGCAGAGGGACGCTGCCTCAGCGCCCACGCGTTTGGCAATAAGGCGCCGCACTTCGAGGATGCGCTCGTAGCCCGGCATGCGGACGGTCACGGTATCACCCGTTACCAAGGTAGCCGAGGCCTTCGACGGGTTGCCGTTCAGGCGCACATGCCCCGCCCGGCACGCGGCGGTGGCGGCCGAACGCGTCTTGTAGGCGCGGACGGCCCACAGCCAGGCATCGATTCGGACACTGGCGGGAGCGGAGGGGAGGCTGCTGGTCATGATTGGCACCGAGTATAGCCCCGGCGCCGGACTAGCCGCCTTCCACCGTCACGCTTACGCGCTGCACCACGTTGTTGCCCATGCCCTGATAGTTCCAGTTCTGCTCCAGGGGCTGGGTAGCGCCCGTGATGTCTGTGGCGCGGCAGGTCAGGACGTGCTCGCCAGGCTCGGCAACCCACGGGAGTGTCCATTTTCGCCAAGCGAAGCCACCAGCCGGCTTGTCCAGCTGGGCAGGGAGCCAGGTGCCGTCGATTCCCACCTCCACAGCAGTGACCGCCCCTTCCCCGGACCACGCCCTGCCCTGCAGCAGTACCGGACCTGGGCGGAGGACCCGGTGCCGGGTGAAGAAGTCCGGGATTCCTGGCGGGACCATCAGCGAACGCACGCGGATCCGGGAGACCGGCCGGCCGGTGTCGTCCTCGGAGTCTTGGTACCGGTACGCAATGTGCTGCTGGTAACCGCTGAACGGCGACATGACCACCTCGATGGATTCGAGCCACTTGACGCTTGCCATCCCGTACCAGCCGGGGACCACCAGCCGCAGCGGGTATCCGTGCTGGGGCGGCAGTTCGCCGCCGTTCATCTTGTAGGCAAGGACGACGTCGGGGCGCAGCGCTTCGCGGATCGGCAGGCTCCGCGCGTACTGCTGGGCAACGCCGCCCTGTACGCCGGCATCCGTCCCGGTAAAGACGACCTCCGTGGCAGTGGGCAGCACGCCTGCTTTCCCCAGGAGGTAAGCGAGCGGAACGCCGGTCCAGTGGGCTGTTCCCACCGCCTCCAGCACCCAGGGCTGGCTAAGCGGCCTTGGATCCAGGAGCGAGCGGCCGTTCCCTGCGCATTCGAGGGTGACGGGGACGGTGATGGCGGGATCCCTGCGTAGCGCGGCCATGCTCAGTTCCAAAGCGCGCTCCACTGCTCCGCCGATCCGCAAATGCCAGGCGGCAGCGTCGATGTCCGGGATGTCGAAATGCGTCAGCACATAGTGGAGACCCGGCGGCGTGACGTCCCTGCGGAGCGCCTCAAGAGGCATCGAATGGTTGCGGGCCGAGAGCTGCAGCTCCTCCGGCGTGATGCCTGCCGCTCCCGCCGCCGGAGTGGCGCCGGCGGCGGGACTGTTAGGTGTTTCTGCTGCAGCCATTGCCGGGCCGCCTGCGCTTGGCTGCTGTTCGGTGTAGGTCATGGCGCTGCCATTCTCTCTGTGAACCGGGATAGTGCCCTGCCACAGGTCTACGCCTGGCCCCGCAGACCGTCAACGCCTCAAGTGCAGGCGGCGCTATGAGCCTGTGGGTCCTGCCGGCGGTTCATAGCCCTGCGGATAGTTGTAACCGGACGGGGTGGAACCGGGGTTGGCGTGACCCGGGGCCTGTCCGTACGGGTACTGCGGTGCACCACTGGCGTAGCTTGGTACGCCGGAGGACGGGCCGCCCTGCAGCCGGACCAATTCCGCCGTGTTTTCAGCCGTCCGGATCCCGGCGATCAGCGATTCAAGGCCAATCCGCGCCAGCGCCAGGTAGATCAGGACAAACAGCGGCCCTATGACCAGCAGCACCAGGAACCCCATCACCGGCTGCCTCGAAGCGAAGGCGGCGATGACGAAGAAAAGGTAGGTGACGGCCAAGCCGATCATGATCAGGATGTAGACGATCTTGGCGATCGACGGTGACACGAACCTGGTAAATGAAAGGTCGAAAAGATTTTTCATGTTCCCCCAATATTTATGCCCGCCCAGGACGGGCCGGATGATGACGAAGCCAGCGTAACAGCGGCCCCGGACATCGCATGTTCGCCGCTACAGGACAGGCCGTGTCAGGAACTCTGCAAGGGTGATGGGGTCTTGGCCGGTCAGCCCGTGCACGTCCGGGGAGAGACCGGACATCTCGCCCGCGGCCATCGCCGTGTAGGTACTGACCCAGGCATCCACCTGCCACCCGGGAGCGCCATAGGATGCCCGCGATGCATAGGCTTCATCAACCGTCTCAGGGTGGTACGTAATGAACCGCCCGGTCCCCGCGGTGAGGATCTCTGCAGCCTGGGCCAGGGTCAGTTCCTCGGGGCCGGTCAGGTTGTACGTCTTCCCCTTGTGGACCGCGGGATCGCGGAGCACCGCGTGGGCGCAGCGTGCAATGTCCTCCCGCGCCACTCCAGAGAACACGCCATCCGCCGCCGGGCCGCGGATCACGCCGTCCTCACCGGCCAGCAGCGGAAGGAAGTCCAGGTAGAAGTTGTCCCGAAGGAACGTAAAGTCCATTCCGGACGCCTTGATGCGCTCCTCGGTGGCGTAATGATCCCTCGCCAGGGTGAAGACAGCGTCAGGTGCCGCGCCGTAAAAGGAGGTGTACACCACATGCTGCACGCCCGCTTCCGCGGCGGCGTCCACGAACGCATAGTGCTGCTGCAGCCGGTCCTCGGCTTCTGCCGCGGACACCATGAACAGGACCTCGACGCCGTCCAGCGCCTGGCGGGCCGCGGCGGCATCCCCATAGGTACACACCACCGGCGTCGCATACTCCAGCTCCGGGGCACGTGCGGCCTCGCGCACCAGCAGGCGCTGGGCGGAACCCGACGCGGCAAGCTGCCGTGCCACCATCCCGCCCAGCCCGCCGGTGGATCCGGTGACGGCAAGCCCCGGGAGCGCCACCTAGGCTTCCCGGGTTGCCGGCGACTTGGTCTGCGCCGGGTCGCGCTCTGCGAGGGACCCGATCGCGTCGTCGATCTTCTTCAAGACCTCTGCTTCCAGCTTCACGCCCGCCGCGCCCACGCTGTCCGCGATCTGCTCCGGCCGGGACGCGCCGATAATGGCGGATGCGACGTTGGGGTTCTGCAGCACCCAGGCGACCGCTAGCTGCGGCATGGACAGGCCGGCCTCCTGCGCGATCGGCTTCAGTTCCTGCACGCCTGCCAGGACGTCGTCGCGCATCCAGCGCTCGATCATCCTGGCGCCGCCTTTTTCGTCCGTGGCGCGGCTGCCCTCCGGTGCGGGCTGGCCGGGCAGGTACTTGCCGCTCAGGACACCCTGCGCCATCGGGGACCAGACGATCTGGGAGACACCCAGCTCTTCCGACGCCGGGACGATCTCGGCTTCGAAGACCCGCCAGAGCAAGGAGAAC
>JABFWC010000085.1 GCA_013362385.1 Pseudarthrobacter sp. | reverse complement strand
CATACCGGGATGCGCTATCCGTGGCCGCTGGTGTGACGTCCGCGCGGCAGGTTCCCTGCACGGGCCTACTGGGGCTGGGAGTGCCCCTGCATGCCCGCCGCGGCTGTGGCCGAAGCCTGGTCGATGCGGGTGCCGATGTGCTCGAGCAGGTAATGCTGCCCGGCCACTGTGGGGTGGTCGCCGTCCGGCCCGATCAGGTCGTCGAAGTCGTCGCTGATCCAGCCCTCCTCGATCGGGTCGACGAACTCCCCGCCCGCCTCGCGGGCAGCCGACTTGAGCGCCGTGCTGATGTCCACGAGCGCAGGATCCGGGGCGGGCGTGTACGACGGCGGACCCACCACGATGATCTTCGCGGCCGGTGCGAGTTCCTCCGCGCGGGTCACCGCGGCCAGGGCTGCATCACCGATGTCAGGGGCGGCATAGCCGAGGTCGTTTTCCGAGCCGAAAAACACCACCACCCCGGTGTCCGAAGTGACAAAGTCTTCAACCTGTGTGCCGAACGTGCCGTTGTAGTCGCCGGGGCTCAGGTAGCCGCTGCCGTTTTCGGCGGCGTTGAACACGTCGAACCCAGCCCCCAGCGGATCCTTGCGCATCAATGCGGGCCACGCCTCGTCGGGCGATGTTCCATGCCCGGTGCTGAGCGAATCGCCCACCACCACCACGCGTACAGGGTGGGTGGAGGGAACAGCCGGCTGCGGCCTGCCTGCAATGGAGGACGCTGCTGCCACGAGGAGCAGGGCGCCCGTTCCGACGGCAATCATCCGGCCGGCGTGCGCACTGGCCGGCAATATCTGCTGCATGGGGGCGCCCTCCTGCCTGGAATCCGCGGGCGCCCCCTTCGCCGGCCGCCGACTCGTGTCTGTGTCAGTATTCCATCGTAGGTTCCAGGAAAGACACTTTAGGCCCAAAAACCCGTTTGCGACAGCTTGCACAGCAACTCCACAGGTTCGAACCGCGGGCTAGTATTTAGCTGTGCAGCACCGGATTACCGAATGGAACCCCGCCACGGCCCTCACCGAGGAGGCACCCGGCATCTACTTCGCGCAGGGACCCGCCTCGAACTGGATAGTTGTCCGGGACGGCAGCGGCTTCATCCTCATTGACAGCGGGTATCCCGGCGACCGCACGCACGTTCTTGCCACACTCCGCCACCTAGGCCTGGAGCCGGGGAACGCCCGGGCCTTGCTGCTCACGCACGGCCACGTGGACCACACCGGGTCGGCCGCGTTTTTCTCGGAAACGTTTGGCACCCCCGTCCTGTGTGCGCCGGAAGAGGTGGCGCACGTCCAGGGCAGGGAGAAGCACCAGGTCACCCTCGGGCAGGTCCTGGCGCGGGCCTGGCGGCCGCGCGTCTTCCGCTGGCTAGCGCACGCCATCCGTGCAGGTGCCCTTGCGGCCAGGCCCGCGCCCCGGGCCGAAGCGTGGGATGCGGCAAGACTGAAGTCACTGCCCGGCGCCCCGGAAGCGGTCTTGTTGCCCGGACACACCCCCGGCAGCGCCGCAATCCTGCTCCCCTGTGCCGGCGCCATCGCCACCGGGGACTCGCTCGTTGCCGGGCATCCTCTCAGCCGGACCACCGGCCCGCAGATGCTGCACCGGATGTACCACTCCGATCCCGCCGCGGCATCGGCCGCGCTGGACAGCCTCGCCGGCGTCGAAGCGGCAGTCCTCCTGCCCGGTCACGGTCCCGCGCTCCGCACTCCCCTGGCCCGGGCGCTCGCGGAGCTGCGGACCTAGCTGCTGCGGGCACAGCTTCCGGCCCACCGTCAGAAGGGTCAGAACTTGCCGTAGCGCGCCCGCGCCATCGAATACACGCCGTAGCAGACCAGGCCGGCAGCAATCGCGGCGAGCAGGAAGACACCGTAGGGCTGTGCACCCAGGGTTTTCAGTCCGCCGTCCAGGCCGGAGGATTTCGACGGGTCAGCAGTGGCGACGGCAACGATGACCAGGACACCGACGGCGGCGAGGACCACGCCCTTGGCAGCGTAGCCGATGGTGCCGATCCACTGGACAGCCGTCCGGGCGCTTCCCACGACCTGCAGGTCCGTCATGAACTTACGGCTGATCCCCCGGTAGGCGTAGAAGGCCCCCGCAGCGATGATGGCCAGCCCGATCACGACAAGCAGCACGGCGCCGGCCGGAACCCCCATCAATTTGGCGGTGAAGTCGCTGGCCGACTGGCTGGAGTTCTTGCTGCCGCCGGCGGCGAAGACCGCGAACGTGTAGGCCAGGAAAGCGAAGATGAGGGCCTTCCCCGCTGGCGGGGCTGCCTTCTTCCATTTCTCCTTCGTCCCGTTTTCGGTGCGTGCCCCGAAAACGGCCTCAGTGACCATCCATAAGGCCAGGGCGGCGCACGCCACCGCGCCGGTCCACAACAGCAGGCCGCCGCCCGGCTTCGACGCCAGGGTCCCGATGGCACCTGACTGGTCCGCTTCTCCGCCCTGTCCCCTGTCGATCTGCAGCGCGATGGCGCCGACCAGGATGTGGACCAGTCCGATGAAGGCGAACCCAGCACGGGCCAGGACCCGTACCGCGGGGCTGCGGCCCGCCGACGCTGCCTCTGTTACCGCGCGGTTGGCTCCCTGCGACGCGTTGCCCATGGCCGGCCCTTTCCGGAACGTGCTCGAAGTTCTATTCCCCGGTCAGCTTCCCGTGCCCGTGGTCGCCTCGGAATGGCTTCAGTGTAAATCCGTCCGTGCCGTCCTGACAGACCCGGACCCGCACTCAACCGGGCTGGCAAAGCCGGTCCAGGGCCTCGTTGAGCGTGGACTCGATCTGGCCGTTCAGCAGGTCCCGCCTGTCCGCGGTCGAAGCGTCCTCGAACTCGCTGGGCATGGGCGGCGTCGTCACCGTCATCGCTGCCTGGTACCGGCCGTCGCCGCTGCTCACCGCCACTGACTGGAAGTCCCAAAAGGATCCGATGCCTTC
The DNA here is from genome assembly GCA_013362385.1 of Pseudarthrobacter sp. GTDB lineage: Bacteria > Actinomycetota > Actinomycetes > Actinomycetales > Micrococcaceae > Arthrobacter. The sequence goes on along the minus strand of JABFWC010000085.1, from coordinate 2,285 downwards.
CTGGCGGCTGGCGGCGGAGCACTGGTCAGCGAACCGCCACAACCCCAGCCCGTACGGGCCGAATCCGGGACTGGTCTTCATCTCCCGCAGCGACGTCGCGGAAACCGCCCGGCCTTGGAGGAGGCCGGCCATGAAGAGGTTCATGTCCCCGACCGTTGATACGGCGCCCGAAGCCGGGGATCCTGCCACGAAGGCGTTGTCGGTCGTGTCCACACGGTCCCCGTGCAGGGTGACGTAGCCGTGCAGCAGGTCTGCCGCGCCAGGATCCAGGCGGTCCAGGCTGGTGTTCTTCAAGCCCAGCGGCGTGAAGACGTCCTCACGCATGACCTGCACGAAGGGCTTGTTCCGCAGCCCCTGCACCAGCAGGCCGAGGGCCAGGTAGTTGGTGTTCGAGTAGTGGAACAACCCGACGTTGAAGGCCGGCCAGGGCAGCTTTCCGGCGGCACGCAGGCCCTGCTCCATGGTGAACGTGCGGGACAGCATGGGCCGGAAATCGATGTCGCGGGGCAAGGCGTCGTTGACCTCCGGCAGTCCGGAGGTGTGGCTGAGCAGTTGCCGCACAGTGATCGGTCCGGGCGGTTGCAGGGCGGTTTTGAATTCGGGAATGACGTCATTGACGGGGTCGTCGAGGCCGATCAGGTGGTCGTCCACGAGCTTGAGGACGGCGACGGCGGTCATCGTTTTGGTGACGCTGGCGATCTGCACCCGGTCCGTCGCCCGGGCAGGGGCCAGGGAGCCAAGGTCCCGGACCCCGTAGGCTCCGGACCATTCGCCGCCGGGCCAGCGGACCTGGACGACGGCGGAGATGGCACCTTGGTCCAGGAACAGCTGGATCTGCTGCACCAGGGGTTCCAGGGCAGCCGGCTCGGCCGGCTGCGGAAGGTTGTCGTCCGTGTAGGTGCAGCCGGTAACGGCGAGGACGGCGGCAACGGCCGCCCGCATCCAGATACGGTGCTTCGAGCCCATCGCGTCCGCCCGCCCGGAAATGGGGTGACAAGGAACCCGGCCGTGTGCGGCGCCACGCCCGGCCAGGCGAAGTGGCGGCGCCGTCGTCGTCCCACACGGAAATTTTAGCTCCCGGCCAGGCAGCTTGGCCCGGACCACAAAGCAGGCCTCTGTCCCCTTGCCGTCGACCGGGGCGGCGCGTAAGACAGAATCACAAGACGCCCTTGAAAGGACAAGGCCATGCCGGACTTCTCAGCCTTCTTCCCGCTGATCGCCATCATCCTGGGAGCGCTCGTTGCCATCGGCTTCATCTGGACGGCAACGAAGCTGATGTGGAAGGTGGCTGAACCGAACGAGGCACTCATCATTTCGGGCCTGACACGGGGAACCCTCGAGACACGCGCGGGCATGGATTTCAAGATCGTCACCGGTAAGGGCGCCCTGGTACTGCCCGGACTCCAGACCGTGCGGCCATTGTCACTGACGCTGAATGAAACCGAACTGAAGGTCTCCTGCGTCACCTCGCAGGGCATCCAGGTGGTGGTGGAGGGCGTGGTCATCTACAAGATCGGCGACGCCCCGCCCTTCATCGCCAACGCTGCCCGGCGTTTCCTGGGCCAGCAGCCAAAGATGGAAAGCCAGGTGTACAACGTCTTTGAGGGCCACCTGCGCTCCATCATCGGCAGCATGACCGTGGAGGAGATCATCCGGGAACGGGACAAGCTCGCCTCGCAGGTGCGCAGCGCCAGCGGCGTGGAAATGGAAAAGCTGGGCCTCGAGGTGGATTCGCTCCAGATCAAGGACCTGCAGGACCCCACCGGATACATCGAGAACATCGCCAAGCCGCACATCGCCCAGGTGAAGATGGAAGCCCGGATTGCCGAGGCCACCCGCAACCGTGAAGCGGCGGAGAAGGAAGCCGAGGCGGCAGCGCTCATCGCGGATGCCCAGAGCGTCTCAGCGATCAGGCAGTCAGTGGCGCAGGCCAACGCCGAGCGCGCCCGGGCCAACGCCGCGCAGGCGGGCCCGCTCGCCGAAGCCACGGCCCGGCAGCAGGTGGTGGTCCAGGAAACCGAGGTGGCCAAGCTCGAGGCGGACCGGGAGGAGCAAAAACTGCAGACCACGATCCGCAAACCGGCCGACGCGAAGGCTTACGCCAAGCGCACCGAAGCCGAAGGCCAGAAAGCGGCGGACATCAGCGCGGCGGAGGCACTGGCGCGCCGCACGGAGCTTGAAGCCCAGGCCAACGCGCGCCGGACGGAGCTGCAGGCCCAGGCGAATGCCACCGCTGCGTCCGCCTCTGCCGGAGCCACCAAGGTCACTGGTGAGGCCGAAGCCGC
>JABFWC010000477.1 GCA_013362385.1 Pseudarthrobacter sp. | reverse complement strand
CAGACTTCGCCACCACGCTTGTCGACCCGAGAGTGCGGGTGCAGTAGGCATGACCAACCTGAACGCAGTGGACCCGGCAGCCGTGGCGCAGGACGCGCACCTGGAAAATGCCGACGTCGTCATCGGAAAGTCCACCATCATCTTCCGCCGCTTCCTGCGGAACAGGACGGCCGTGGCCGGCCTGGCCATCTTCCTGGTCCTGACCCTGTTCTCGTTCATCGGCGGGTTCTTCACTCCCTGGGACAAGGAAACCATCGATCCCTTCAACATCGGAATGCCACCGTCGGCAGAACACTTCCTCGGCACGTCCCAGGCCGGCATCGACCTCTACGCCATGACCGTGGAAGGCACCCGCATCTCCATCCTGATTGGCTTGGTGGTGGGCCTGGTCTCCGTCCTGGTCGCGGCCGTCTACGGCTGCACCATGGCCTACTTCGGCGGCAAGGTGGACAAGTCCATGCTGTTCATATTGGAGGCGTTGATCATGATGCCCGCACTCCTCGTGGTGGCTGTTGCCACCAGCGGCGGGGGAGCCGGCCTCAAGCGGGACCTGCCCTCCTGGCTGCTGCTGATCATCGTGCTCCTGGTATTCAGCTGGATGGGAACAGCGCGGTTGATCCGGTCCATGTCCATGTCCCTGATGCAGCGGGACTTCGTCAAGGCCGCCCGGTACATGGGCGTGCCGCCGCGCCGCATCGTTTGGCGCCACCTGGTGCCCAACATCGGATCGCTCCTGATCCTGGACATCACGCGCGGCGTCACGGCCGCCATCCTCGCCGAGGTCGCATTCTCCTTCATCGGCATCGGCATCAAGGTCCCGGATGTGAGCCTCGGAGTGCTGATCGGCGGCGCCACCTCCCAGGTCCAGACGTTCCCCTGGATGTTCTGGGTGCCGCTCGCCGTGATGTTCCTGCTCACGGGCTCACTGGCGATGATGAATGACGGACTCCGCGACGCCTTCGACCCCAGCTCCAGTTCCACGGGCAAGGCCAGGCGCGCAGGAATACGCAAGGTCCGCGCGGGGGAGAAGACGGCATGAGCAGCGAGACCACAAGCGAGACCACAACGGGGCGGACCGATCGCGCAAGGACCACGGTGGAGCGGCTGCACGTCGCAGGCCTCCACGCCCCCGCCGACGCCGTGCTCTCCGTCAGGGACCTGAACGTTCGCTTCAACTCCGAAAACGGCGTGGTCCATGCCGTCCGCGGCGTCGACTTCGACCTGATGCCCGGCAAGACCCTCGGAATCGTCGGCGAATCAGGGTCCGGCAAGTCCGTCACTTCACTGGCCATCATGGGCCTGCTTCCACCCACGGCAGACGTCGCCGGGTCTGTCCGGCTGAAGGGACGCGAACTGCTGGGACTGAGCGACAAGGCCATGTGCGAATACCGCGGCAATGACCTCGCCATGGTCTTCCAGGACCCGCTGTCATCCCTCACCCCGGTCTTTACCGTCGGCACCCAGATCATCGAGGCGCTCACGATCCACAACCCGGCCATGAGCAAAAAAGCCAAGGAGGCGCGCGCCGTCGAACTCCTGGCCATGGTGGGCATTCCCAGCCCCAAGGACAGGCTGCGCGCCTTTCCGCACGAGTTCTCCGGCGGCATGCGCCAGCGCGTCATGATCGCCATCGCCATTGCCAACAACCCGCGGGTCCTCATCGCGGACGAGCCGACGACGGCACTGGACGTCACCATCCAGGCGCAGGTGCTCGAGGTGCTGCATACCGCCCAGGAAGAAACAGGCGCAGCCGTCGTCATGATCACGCACGACCTCGGCGTGGTTGCCGGGATGGCCGACGACATCATGGTGATGTATGCGGGCAAGCCGGTGGAAACGGGCGCCGTCGACGATATCTACTACAACCCGCGGATGCCGTACACCATGGGGCTGCTGGGCGCAGTCCCGCGGGTGGACGTAGCCGGGAAGTCCTCGCTGGTTCCCATCGAGGGCACGCCCCCGAACCTGCTCCGCACGCCCATCGGATGCTCCTTCGCACCCCGCTGCCCCCTGGCCTCGGAGGCCTGCCTGGAAGGAGAACCCGCCCTGGCACCGGTGGCAGGCGGTGAGCTGCAAAGCGTCGACAAACTGCACCGCGCGGCCTGCATCAAGGCGGGGTCCCTCGGCGGCAGCGCTGACGTGCACGACATCTTCGCGGCGCCCCCCGTGCCCGTTTCCCGCTTTGACGCAATCCCCCGGGAAGAGCGGGCCACCGTGCTGCAGCTCAAGGATGTCCGCAAGCACTTCCCGCTGACCCGTGGCGCCCTGATCAAGCGCAGGATTGGCACCGTCAAGGCGGTGGACGGCCTGAGTTTTGATATCCGCGAAGGCGAATGTTTCTCCATCGTGGGTGAGTCCGGCTCCGGCAAGACCACCACGCTGCTGGAGATCATGGAGTTCCACCCGGACCAGGACGGCGAGGTGGTGATCGGCGGCCTTAGCAACAAGCAGGCTGCCGACGCGAAGACCCAGGCCAGGATGCGGCGTGAACTCCAGATGGTGTTCCAGGACCCCACCGGTGCCCTGGACCCGCGGTTCACGGTGTACGAGGTCCTTGCCGAGCCACTGCAGAACGCGGGCATGGACCGGGCGGCCATCAGGAAACGGATCATGGAGCTGATGAAGCTCGTGGGCCTGCAGCCGGACCACGTCAACCGCTTCCCCAACCAGTTCTCCGGCGGCCAGCGCCAGCGGATCGGGATAGCCCGGGCACTGGCGGTGAACCCCAAGCTGGTGGTCCTGGACGAGCCGGTGTCGGCCCTTGACGTGTCCGTCCAGGCCGGAGTGATCAACCTCCTGGACCACCTGCGGGCCGAACTCGGACTGAGCTACCTGCTGGTGGCGCACGATCTGTCGGTGGTGCGGCACATCTCCAACCGGGTTGCGGTGATGTACCTCGGGAAGATCGTGGAAACCGGTGAGGTGGACAGGGTTTTCGACAACCCGCGCCACCCCTACACCCGTGCCCTGCTCTCCGCGATCCCGGTGCCGGACCCGCAGCTGGAGCGGACCCGGGAGCGGATCATCCTCCAAGGCGACCTCCCGTCGCCGCTGCAGGCACCCAAGGGCTGCAACTTCGCCACCCGCTGCCCCATTTTCGCGGCGCTGCCCCCGGCGAAGCAGGAAAAATGCCGCACCCTGGAACCGCCCCTGGAGCCAGCCAGGCCGTCGGCGGCGGTGCAGGCGCTAGAGGATGCTCCGGTACCCGCCTACGATCAGCGCTTCGCCTGCTTCTTCCCCGATGGCGATCTGGATGAGGACATGCTGGTGGTCCACGACGAACAGGCAGACCACCATGCCCCCTAGATTTTCCGGCCCGACAAGCACCACCACCCGCACCAATGAAGGGAAAACCATGAGGAAACTGAACAGGATCGGCGGAGTGGCAGCCATCGCTGCCGCACTGGCGCTGACAGCCTGCGGCGGTGGCGGTGCCAGCGGCCCCGAAACAGCCAAGGGCCAGGAATCGGGCAGCGACCTGTCCAAGCTCATCAGCATCAATGAAAAGCCGGCAGCCGACCTTCAGCAGGGCGGCAAGGTCACCCTGCCGCTGGGCAGCATCGGACCGGACTTCAACGGGTTTTCCAACAACGGCAACAGCGCGGACAACACTGCACTTCACCGGCCCATCGACCAGGCAGGAACGTGGGGTTGCTGGGACATCGCCTTTGACGGAAAAGTCACCCCGAACAAGGACTTCTGCGAGTCCGTGAAGAACGACGTCAAAGACGGCAAGCAGACCATCACCATCAAGGTCAACGACAAGGCCACGTACAACGACGGCACCCCCATCGACGTCAAGGCCTTCAAGAACACCTGGAATATCCTCAAGAGCCCCGACGCCGGGTACGACATCGTCAGCTCCGGCAACTATCCGTTCATTGAGTCCGTGGAAGCCGGCAGCAATGACAAGGAAGTCATCGTCAAGACCAGCCGGCCGATCTACCCCCTGGACTCGCTCTACACCGGCCTGATCCACCCTGCCGTGAACACGCCCAAGATCTTTAACGAAGGCTTCAACCAGAATCTGCACCCGGAGTGGATGGCAGGCCCATTCAAGGTGGACCAGTACGACCCGGCGGCGAAGACCGTGAGCCTGGTGCCCAATGACAAGTGGTGGGGCCAGAAGCCGGTCCTGTCCAACGTCGTCTTCCGCCAGCTCGAAACCAGCGCGCAGATCGCGGCATTCAAGAACGGCGAGATCGACGCCCTGTCCGCCAACACCATCTCGCTCTACAAGCAGCTGGACGGCACCAAGGGTTCCGAGGTCCGCCGCGGCCAGCGCCTCTTTGCCGGCGGCCTGAACCTGAACGCCCAGCGCATCACCGATGTCGCCGTCCGCAAGGCGATCTTCGCCGCCGTCGACCGCGAGGCCCTGCGCAAGGTGCGGTTCAACGGCCTGAACTGGGAGGAGCCAAGCTCCGGTTCCATGATGCTGCTGCCGTTCTCCGAGTACTACCAGGACAACTACCCGGTGAAGGAAACGGGCGCGGATGCCGCCAAGAAGGTGCTAACCGATGCCGGCTATACGGCCAACGCCAACGGCATTATGGAAAAGGACGGCAAGCCGGCGGCCTTCAAGATCAGCAACTTCGGCGACGACCCCACCACCCTCGCCGTGACCCAAACGCTGCAGAAGCAGCTGCAGGCAGGCGGCATGGACGTTGGCATCGACCAGCGTGCCTCGGCCGACTTCGGCAAGGTCCTGGGCTCGCGCGAATTCGACCTGAGCATCTCCGGGTACACGGTCAGTGCCGACGCCACCGAGGCGGTCAAGCAGTTCTACGACTCCAAGACCAACGAAAACGGCCTCGGCGACGCCGAACTGGACAAGAAGATCGCGGACCTCGCCTCCATCGAGGACAACGCCGCACGGAACAAGGCCGCGATGGACGTGGAGAAGGAGCACATGGCGAAGTACTACTCCATGGGCGTCGTCTTCAACGGCCCGCAGATCTCCTTCGTCCGCACCGGCCTGGCCAACTACGGCCCGTCCCTGTTCCGCAGCCTGTCCCAGGTTCCGGACTGGACCACCATCGGCTGGGAAAAGAAGTAGCCACCGACTCTACGCCCTCCCGCGCCGGCGCCCGCCGGGCCGCGGGAGGGCGTGCGGGTTTTAAAAGCGCGGGAACCGGCCGCCTTCCGGGGGAGTAGCGTGGATTTATGACCGGGACTGA
>JABFWC010000373.1 GCA_013362385.1 Pseudarthrobacter sp. | reverse complement strand
AGACCCCGCCGCCCTCGCTGATCAGCGATTTGTCGTAGTCGTCCCAGGATGACCTGGGCAGTTCGAAGAGCCGCTTCCGCTCGGCAAAGGACGTTTCCTCGTCGGGGTTGGGATCGAGGAAGATGTGCCGGTGGTCGAACGCTGCGAGCAGGCGGATATGCCGGGACAGGAGCATCCCGTTGCCGAACACGTCGCCGGACATGTCCCCCACGCCAACGACGGTGAAAGGCTCGGTCTGCGTGTCGAGGTCCAGCTCGCTGAAGTGGCGCTTCACCGACTCCCAGGCGCCGCGGGCAGTGATGCCCATGGCCTTGTGGTCGTAGCCCACCGAGCCGCCGGAGGCGAAGGCGTCCCCCAGCCAGAACCCGTACTCCGCCGAGAGCCCGTTGGCGATGTCGGAGAAAGTAGCCGTCCCCTTGTCCGCCGCGACCACGAGGTAGGAATCGTCGTCGTCGTGCCTGACAACGTCCGACGGCGGCACGATCCGCTCGCTGTCCCCTTCCGTGAGCAGGTTGTCCGTGAGGTCCAGCAGGCCGCGGATGAAAGTCTTGTAGCTTTCAACGCCTTCGGCCATCCAGGCAGCGCGGTCGGCGCTGGGGTCCGGAAGCTGCTTTGCGAAAAAGCCGCCTTTGGCCCCGGTGGGAACGATAACGGCATTCTTGACCGTCTGGGCCTTGACCAGGCCCAGGATCTCCGTCCGGAAATCCTCCCGCCGGTCGGACCAGCGGAGCCCGCCGCGTGCCACCTTGCCGAACCGCAGGTGCACACCCTCCACACGGGGCGAGTAGACCCAGATTTCGAACATCGGCCGCGGGAACGGCAGGCCCTCGATCTGTGCCGGGTCCAGCTTGAAACTCAGGTGCGGTTTGTCCTGGTAGAAGTTGGTGCGCAGCGTCGCTTCGATGAGGTTAACGAAGGTCCGCAGCACGCGGTCGGCGTCGAGCGTGGCGACCTTCTCGATGGCGGCCGCCAGATCCCTGCGCACCGAAGCCTGAGCCTCAGCCCGCTCCGGGTCACCCAGGGAGGGGTCGAACCGGGCCGCGAAGAGGGCAGTCAGTCCGCGGGTCACGTCCGGATTCGCCAGAAGGGTGTCCGCCATGAAACCAAAGGAGCTGGAACTGCCCATCTGCCGCATGTAGCGGGCGTACGCGCGGAGCACCGTAATCTGCCGCCAGTGCAGCCTTTCCCGGAGCACCAGCCGGTCGAAGCTGTCCGACTCGGACGCACCGGTGACTGCTGCGCCGAAGGAGTCGGCGAGCAGCGCACCTGTTGACACCGGGTCCACCCGGGCCGGGTACTTCAGTCCAAGGTCGTACAGGAAGAAGTCGCGCCGGTCCGCGGTCTCGATTTCGAAGGGACGTTCATCCAGGACCTCGAGTCCCAGGTTGTGGAAGTACGGCAGGATCTGGCTCAGGCTCTTCGGCTCAAGCATGTAGAGCTTGACCCGCGCGTCCTCCTCAAGCGTGGCTCCCGCACCTTCGGGAAGGTACACATGGACGCCCGGCCGGTCCTGCGGTGCGCCCTCGGTCCGTTCGGCCGCGGCGCCGTACTTCTCGAAGCGTGCGATGTCCTCCAGCGCGTCTTCGACTTCGTAATCCACCCGGTAGCTGGCGGGGAACGCCTCGGCCCAGATGGCGGCCAGTTCCTTGGCCTCGGCCGGGTCGCGCCCCTCGCGCAGGACCTCGGCGATGCCTTCGCTCCAGGAACGGGCGGCACGGACGAGCCGTTTTTCCAGTTCCTCGCTGTTGACGTGGCTCACGTCCGCATCCTTGGGAAGGCGGATACGGAAGAACAGCCGCGCAAGCGCCGATTCGGTCATGCGGGCTTCGTAGTCGATGGACACCGCCTGGAACGTTTCCCGCAGTTCCTGTTCGATGCGGAGCCTGACGTTCGTGGTGTAGCGGTCGCGGGGCAGGTAGACGACGGCGGACATGAAGCGGCCGTAGATGTCCGGCCGCAGGAACAGCCGGGTGCGCCGCCGCTCCTGGAGCTTCTGGATACCGAGGGCGGTGGCCGCAAGGTCGGGGACCTCGATCTGGAACAGTTCATCGCGGGGGTACGTTTCCAGGATCCCCAGCAGGTCCTTTCCGGAGTGCGAGTCCGGCGGGAACCCGGCGTTCTGCAGCACGGCGTCAACTTTGTCCCGGACGATCGGGATGTCACGGACCGATCCGGCGTAGGCGCTGGTGGCGAAAAGCCCGATGAAGCGGCGCTCGCCATTGACATTGCCTGCCGCATCGAAGCTCTTAATTCCGATGTAGTCCAGGTAGGCCGAGCGGTGGACGGTGGAACGGGAGTTGGCCTTGGTAATGACGAGCGCCCGCTTCTCACGGGCCTTCTTCCGGCCCGTATCGGTCAGGTGTTGGATGTGCGGGGAGTCGGCGGCGGCCCGCAGCAGTCCCAGTCCGCTGTCTTCACGCAGTTCAAGGACGTCTTCCCCGTCCACATTGAGGAGGTCGTACTCCCGGTAGCCGAGGAAGGTGAAGTTCCCGTCGTCGAGCCACCGCAGCAGGTCCTTGGCCTGGCGCAGTTCGGCGATCTGGCCCGGGTGGGCCACCTGGTCCAGGCTTTCGGCGATCTGCAGCGCCTTCTGGCGCATTTTGGGCCAGTCCTCGACGGCGGCCCTGACGTCATTCAAAACACGCGCCAACCCTGCCTCCAGGGCGGCTTTGGCTTCGTCCGGAACACGCTGGATCTCGACGGCGATCCACGACTCCATATGGGATGCGTTCTCACCCTCGGCGATGAGGTGCGAGAGGTTTGGCATGGCAGCAGTGTCCCCGCTGGAAATTCCCAAGTGCGCCGGGACCTTGTTGACCTTGACCAGTTCGCCGGTTTCACGATTCCTGGTGGCGACGAACAGCGGGTGGACCACCAGCTTGATGGCGGCATGCTGCCGGACCAGCTCTGCGTTGACCGAGTCAACGAGGAACGGCATGTCATCGGTAACGACGAAGACGATGCTGCTGTCCTCCTCGTCGACGATTGACACCTTCGCCTGGCCACGCTGGCGCACAGACGCGGTCTTCCGGTGCTCCTCCGCGCGGGCCACCAGCACGTCCCGGGGGTAGCTCCGGGCATCCTCTTCGGCTAGGTGCTGGTAGTAGTCCCCCATGAAACCCTCAAGGCCTTCAATGGAGAGGGGCTGATCCTCCACACTGGATCCAGACGACATCGACAACGCCTCCATCACAAGAAATTCGCCGCACCATTGCAGCTCTTATGGCGAGCCTAGTCCTTTGCCCTTCGCCGTGGAGTGGAAGAAAATACAGAGGATTTCCGTTTCTGCTGGACTGGTGCACAAACCAGTTGTCGTATCGAGTGCCGCAGGGGCGACTCCTGGGCTACCTCGAGAAGCAGGGATCCTCCGAGGAGGGCAGCGTCCGCCGCGCCGGAATCATACGGAAGGAACGCCGTGAGGCCCGCGGCGGGCCCGAACCTTTCCCAGGCATCCCGAAGCTGGCGCTCGGGCGACCTGCCCACGGCGGACGCACGGACTTTGTTCATCACGACCACGGGCGCGGCCTGGGGTACCGCCCCCTCCAGCTCGGCAAGCGCCCGGACCAGCCTCGGTACGCCGACCGGATCAGCCGCCCCTACGGCAAAGACCGTGTCCGCGAGCTCGAGGGAGCGCAGCGTGGCCGCGTTCCGCCGTGGCGCCATGGTGTCGAAGCTGAGCTCCTCGTCGGATTCCAGGCAGAAACCCGCATCCACAACGACGGTGTCCACAATCTGCCTGGCCCGCTCGAGCACGAGGGACAGGGCGCTGGCCCGCAGCTCGGTCCAGCGGTCGGCGCGGGTGATTCCGGTCAGCACCCGAAACGTGCCGGAGGCGGTTGCGACGGTGCTCGCAATTTTCCGGAGTGCAGCGGAATCCAGCTGGCCCTGGTCTGCCAGCCGGCACGCCTGCGCCAGTCCGGCCGACTCATCCAGGAGGCCGAGGACGGCCGCCACGCTGGCACCGTAGGTATCGGCGTCGACAAGCATGACGTCCTGCCCGTCAGCGGCGAGCTCACCGGCGATGTTTGCCGCCACCGTGGTCCGGCCGGGAGCTCCGGCAGGGCCCCAGACAGCAATGATCTTTCCGCTACCGGGCCCGTCCATCTCCGGCCGGGGTTCTGCCCGCTCGGCTGCCAGGGCCGCACCGGTGTCGGCGGTTGCACTGAGTTCGGCCGGGCGACCGGCGCCGGTGAGGCCGGCAACGGCATCAGCAATCCGGTTGGACAGCTCCTCGGATTCCACGCCAGTGAGGGCGGATGCCACTCCTATCCTTCGGAGCCTGGCGGCCTCGTCGGCGTTGTCCGTGAGCGCAATGATTGCGACTCCGACGGCGCCCAGCCGGTCAACCAGGGAGGTGCTGAGGCCCTCGGAGCCTTCCGCCACGACGGCGGCCCTGGCCAGCCCGCTTTGGCAGACTGCCAACAGCTCCGCAAGTTCGGCACATCTGCGCACCACCGTCACGGGACCGTGCAGCCGTTCCAACCCGCCCACCAGGTCTTCCCGGCTCTGGCCGACCGTGACGACAGGGATGCTCATCGGGCCCCGCCGGGGTTCCACACTACGGAGATCTTTGCCTCGTTGGCCTGCGCGCCCAACAAGGCAGGCATCAGCCTGTCTTCGACCAGCACCACTAATACGGTGGTTTTGGACGAGCCAAGCGCGGTTGACCCTGTCGTCACCTCGGCAATTTCCGCACCGGGAAGGACGAGCTTTGGCTCGCTGAATCCGTTCTTGGCATCGGGCTGGGCCACCCAGACATCGACCCGGGCGCCGGGCACAGCCTGCGACGGCAGGCTCTGTTCAACGGTGATGGCGACGGGCTTGCGGTTGAGCTGGTCCACTTGGCCAAGGCTGGCCCTTGGAACCAGTTGGTCCTTTCCAATTCTCTGCACCGCAACCACTCCCCCGGGAAGTCCGCCCGAAGCAGGGATGTAGTGCCGTTCGGTGTCGCCCAGGCGCACCTTGACGCGGACCACGTTCTCCGGTGTCAATGGTTCCCCCACCGCTATGCCATCCCGGGCCGCATACACCTCCGTGGTGCGGTCCGCGCTGCCGACAAGGAAGACAACACCGGCCACGGAGACCAGGACCAGCAGAATCCCCACGATCAGCCGCGGATCTTTCCACGACGGACGCTTAAGGCGCGCCGCAGCGGCAGATGATTCAGGAACCATACCGTCTCTCCCCCTAGATATCCCGGGCCCCCAGCCTGGACCGGACACCTCATTGTTGCG
>JABFWC010000075.1 GCA_013362385.1 Pseudarthrobacter sp. | reverse complement strand
TGGCGGTGAGCAGTTCGGCCTTGCGTTCGGACCGGGAAGGGCGTGCCATGCTTCCATCCTAGGAGGCGGGAACCCGGGAGCCTGAAACGGGTCTGCCCGCCCGGGCAAGGTCCGGGCGGGCAGGGAAGCGTAAACGGCGAAGGAGGTCAGGCGCGGCTGAACTCGTCCTCGTCGTCACTGCCGGCAGCGGCTGTGGCGTCTGCCTGCGGTCCGCGGTTGACCGCGGCGTTGGCGTCGGCGAAGCGCTCGTTGAGCCGTGAGTGGCGCTGGCCGTAGGCGAAGTAAATCGCCAGGCCAAGGACCAGCCAGAAGGCGAAGAAGATCCAGGTTTCCACGGCGAGGTTCGTCATCAGGTACAGGCAGAGCACGGCCGAGACGATCGGGAGCACTTTCCCGAACGGGACGCGGAAGGCCGGCTTCAGGTCCGGGCGCTTCTTGCGGAGCACCAGGATGCCGAGGCTGACCACCACGAACGCGGACAGCGTGCCGATGTTGATCATCTCTTCGAGCAGGTCCACGTTGGTCAGTCCTGCCACGAGGGCCACTGCGGCGCCGCAGATGACCTGGAGGCGGGCCGGCGTCGAACGCTTGTCGCTGGTCTTGGACAGCGAGCGCGGCAGCAGGCCGTCGCGGCTCATGGCCAGGACCACGCGGGCAAGGCCCATGAGGAGCACCATGATCACTGTGGTCAGGCCCACCAGCGAACCGAAGGCGATCACCTTGGCCGCCGAAGTGTCCCCCACTGCTTCGAAGGCCGTGGTGAGCGTGGGGCTCTTGGCCTCGGCGAGCTGGGTGTAGGAGACCATGCCGGTCAGGGCCAGGGAAACCAGTATGTAGAGCAGGGTCACCAGGGCCAGGCCGCCGAAGATGCCGCGGGGCAGGGTCTTCTGCGGGTTCTTCACTTCCTCGGCGGAGGTGGCCACCACGTCGAAGCCGATGAAGGCGAAGAAGACCAGGGCGGCGCCGGCGAAGATGCCCAGCGTGCCGTACTGGGCGGGGACGGCGCCGGTGAGGAAGCCGAAGAAGGACTGCTTCAGGACATCGGCGCCACCGGTTCCGGCCGTGGGCTGGGCGGTGGGAACGAAGGGGGTGTAGTTCTCGGCCTTCACGTAGGTGAAGCCCACGACGATGACGAACAGCACCACGGCGATCTTGATCAGCGTGAAGATGTTGCCCACGCGTGCGGAGAGTTTGGTGCCGAGGACCAGCAGCACAGTGAAGATGGCAACGATCAGGAAGGCGCCCCAGTACAGGTCCACGCCGCCCAGCGAGATGGCCGGCGGAATGTCTGCGCCCATCAGGGCGAACACCTTGCTGAGGTAGATGCCCCAGTACTTGGCGATAACCGCAGCTGCGGTGAACAGCTCGAGGATCAGGTTCCAGCCGATGATCCAGGCGAGGAGCTCACCCATGGTGGCGTAGGTGAAGACGTAGGCGGAGCCGGCCACGGGGATGGCAGTGGCGAACTCTGCGTAGCACATGATGGCGAGCGCGCAGGTGACGGCGGCGACGGCGAAGGACACGGTAACGGCGGGGCCAGCGAAGTTGGCCGCTGCTTTGGCACCTACGGAGAAGATGCCGGCGCCCACTGCCACGGCGACGCCCATAATCATGAGGTCCCAGGTACTGAGGGAGCGCTTGAGCTTGCGTCCGGGCTCATCGGCGTCGGCTATCGACTGCTCGATGGATTTGGTCCGGAGAAGATTCATGGGGAATCACAATCCTGGTTTGTGATGGAAACAGACCTATCAACGATAGTGTCCATCCAGTGGACGGCCCCAATTGTTCCACATGGTGAGACGGCTATTTTCCCGAACTTTGTTTGGGTAAACGCATTCGGGGCCCTCCGAATGGAGAACCCCGAACGCATGCTGGCCGAATTCCTCAGGCAGGCCAGTCCATTAGGGTGGACCGGATGAGGAAGCGTTTGCCTTCCGGAGCCTCCACCGAAAACCCGCTGCCCCGGCCGGGAACTACGTCCACTGTCAGGTGGGTGTGGCTCCAGTATTCGAACTGCTCCCGGGACATCCAGAACTCGAGGGGCCGCGGACCCACCCCGTCGGAGAGGTCGAACAAGCCGAGCAGGACGTCGGATCCCCCGGTGAGGAATTCCCCGGCCGGGTAGCACATGGGCGAGGAGCCGTCGCAGCAGCCGCCGGACTGGTGGAACATCAGCGGGCCGTGCCGGTCCCACAGCAGCCGCAGCAGCGCCACGGCGTCCGGCGTCAGCGCTACGCGGGAGAAATCCTCCCCCGGCAGCGTGGCGGCGGCCTCGATCCCCTGGTCCGGCATCAGAACCTCAGCACCACGCGGCCGTCGATCTTGGCGTGCTTCATCTCGTCGAACACGGCGTTGACTTCGGAAAGGTCCCGCACGGACACCGTGGGATGGATCTTGCCCCGGGCGTAGAAATCCAGCGCTTCCTCCAGGTCCTGCCGCGTGCCGACGATCGATCCGCGGACCGTCAATCCCTTGAGCACAATCTCGAAGATCGGTGCCGGGAAGTCGCCAGGCGGCAGCCCGTTGAACACGATGGTGCCGCCGCGGCGGGCCATCCCGATGGCCTGGCCGAACGCTGACGGGTGCACCGCAGTAACCAGCACGCCATGGCAACCCCCTGTTTCACGCTGGATCACTTCAGCCGGATCCTCATGCAGGGCGTTGACGGTCAGTTCGGCGCCGTGGGCCTTGGCAAGCGCCAGTTTGTCGTCGGCAATGTCGACGGCGGCAACCCGCAGCCCCATCGCCACCGCGTACTGCACCGCGATGTGCCCCAGCCCGCCGATCCCGGAAATCGTAACCCACTGGCCCGGCCGGGCCTCGGTCATCTTCAGTCCCTTGTATACGGTGACGCCGGCGCAGAGCACCGGCGCCACCTCGACGGGGTCGGATCCCGCCGGTATCCGCGCGGCGAAGCGCGAGTCCACCAGCATGTACTCCCCGAAGGAGCCGTCCACGCTGTAGCCGCCGTTCTGCTGGGCCTCACAGAGGGTTTCCCAGCCGGTGCGGCAGTACTGGCAGTCACCGCAGGCAGACCACAGCCAGGCGTTGCCCACCAGGTCTCCGATGGCGAGGTCCGTGACGCCCTCGCCCAGGGCCACCACTTCACCCACCCCTTCATGGCCGGGAACGAACGGCGGAGTCGGCTTGACCGGCCAGTCCCCCTCGGCGGCGTGCAGGTCGGTGTGGCAGACACCGGTGGTAAGTACCTTGACCAGCGCCTGCCCGGGGCCCGGCGTCGGGATGGAGATGTCCTGGACGGACAGGTCGTTGCCGAATGTGGTTACTACTGCTGCTTGCATTGTCGTCGTCATTGGCGATCCTTGCGTCGTTGTAGCGGGTGGGACAGCAGGGCCTAGAAGAAGCCCAGCTTGTTTTCGTTGTAGCTGACCAGCAGGTTCTTGGTCTGCTGGTAGTGGTCCAGCATCATGGCGTGGTTCTCGCGCCCGATGCCCGAGGACTTGTAGCCGCCGAAGGCGGCACCTGCCGGGTAGGCGTGGTAGTTGTTGACCCAGACGCGGCCTGCCTGGATCTCGCGGCCGGCGCGGTAGGCCACGTTGCCGTTGCGCGACCAGACGCCGGCGCCGAGGCCGTAGAGGGTGTCGTTGGCGATGCCCATGGCGTCGTTGTAGTCGCTGAACTTCGTCACCGCCACGACGGGTCCGAAGATCTCCTCCTGGAAGATCCGCATCCTGTTGTGGCCCTCGAAGACGGTGGGCTGGACGTAGTAGCCGCCGGCCAGGTCGCCGGGCAGTTCGGTGCGGGCGCCGCCGGTGAGGACCTTGGCCCCCTCCTGCTTTCCGATGTCGATGTAGGAGAGGATCTTCTCCAGCTGGTCGTTGGAGGCCTGGGCGCCCACCTGGGTGTCGGTGTCCAGCGGGTTGCCCTGGATCATCTTCTCCACCCGGGCAACGGCGTCGGCCATGAAGGAGTCGTAGATGTCCTCCTGGACCAGGGCGCGCGACGGGCAGGTGCAGACCTCGCCCTGGTTGAAGGCGAACAGCGCGAAGCCTTCCTGGGCCTTGTCATAGAACGCGTCGTTTTGCTGGGCAACGTCGTTGAAGAAGATGTTGGGGCTTTTGCCGCCCAGTTCCAGGGTGACGGGAATGAGGTTCTGGCTGGCGTACTGGCTGATGAGCCGGCCCGTGGTGGTTTCGCCGGTGAACGCGATCTTGCGGATCCGGGAGCTGGAGGCCAGCGGCTTACCGGCCTCCACGCCGAAGCCGTTGACGACGTTGACCACTCCGGCGGGAAGCAGGTCCCCGATGAGTTCCATCAGCACCAGGATGGACGACGGCGTCTGCTCGGCGGGCTTGAGGACCACGGCGTTGCCGGCGGCGAGCGCGGGTGCCAGCTTCCAGACCGCCATCAGGAGGGGGAAGTTCCAGGGGATGATCTGGCCCACGACGCCGAGCGGTTCGTGGAAGTGGTAGGCGGTGGTGTCGTCGTCAAGCTGCGACAGGCTGCCTTCCTGTGCGCGGACCGCAGAGGCGAAGTAGCGGAAGTGGTCCGATGCCAGCGGGAGGTCGGCGTTGAGGGTTTCGCGGATGGGCTTGCCGTTGTCCCAGGTTTCGGCGACGGCGAGCATTTCGAGGTTTTCGTCGATCCGGTCAGCGATCCTGTTCAGGATGGCGGCCCGTTCGGCCACTGAGGTCTTGCCCCAGGACGGAGCCGCCTTGTGCGCGGCGTCCAGCGCCAGCTCGATGTCCTCGGCGGTACCGCGCGCCACCTCGCAGAACGCCTTCCCGGTGACGGGGGTGATGTTTTCGAAGTACCGGCCCTTCACGGGGGCCACCCATTCGCCGCCGATCCAGTTCTCGTAGCGGTCCTTGAACGTGACCTTCGATCCCTCGGTGCCGGGCTGTGCGTAAACGGTCATTGCTAGCTCCTTTGCTAATCCAGGCTTTCGCCGTTGGAGCCAGCGTAGGAGCGGCGAGGTTGCAGTCAGGTTGCAACCGGGTGATCCAGGTCACCCCGCCTCGGTGAAGGGGCGACGGCGGCCCCGCGCCTTTAGGCGCGGAGTTCGGCTTCCAGCCGTTCCAGGTCCGCGACGACGGCGGCCCGCCGTGGTGAGCGCGGCGGCAGGAGGCGCAGCGCGGCACGTCGGACGTCGACGTCGTCCCTTGCCTCCGGAAGCCCGGCGTACTTCAGCAGCGACTCGGCGCTGCCGTCCGTGAGGACGGCCTCCCGGAGCAGGGACGAGACCCTGCTCCTGAGTTCGACGACGCCGGGCGCCTCCGAACGCGGGAGGACGGCGCC
>JABFWC010000457.1 GCA_013362385.1 Pseudarthrobacter sp. | reverse complement strand
AAGCGGTTCTCCGGACTCCGGATCAACGATCAGGAGTTCTTCCTCGACGCCGAATGTACGCATATGAACATTCTGCGGCAGCAACGGGGGAAGTGAAGCCGGCCCGCCCTTCATGACGAACCGTGAATGGTCAGTCCTGGAAGTACTCCACTTTCGCCCCGATGGTGTTCAGCCGCTCGGCCAGGTCCTCGTAGCCGCGTTCAATCACGTAGATGTTCCGCAGTTCGGACACGCCCCGGGCCGCGAGCATGGCCAGCAGCAGGCAGGCGGCCGGACGCAGTGCGGGCGGGCAGCCCACCTCGGCGGCACGCCACCTGGTGGGTCCGTTGACGTAGATGCGGTGCGGATCCAGCAGCTGCACCTGGGCGCCGAGCCTGTTCAGTTCCGTCAGGTAGATCGCCCGGTTCTCGTACACCCAGTCGTGGATCATCGTCTGGCCGCTGGCGTTCGCGGCGATTACCGCGAAGAACGGCAGGTTGTCGATGTTCAGACCCGGGAACGGCATGGGGTGGATCTTGTCCTCGGGCGCCTTCAGCTCCGAGGGCTTGGTGGTGACGTCAACCAGCCGGGTACGGCCGTTGCGGGCCATGTACTCCTCGGAGACCTCCAGCTGCTGGCCCATCTGGCCCAAGGTGGCCAGCTCAATCTCCATGAATTCGATGGGCACGCGGCGGACCGTCACCTCCGAATTGGTGACGATGCCCGCGGTAATGAGGCTCATCGCCTCGATCGGGTCCTCCGAGGGGAAGTACTCGATCTCGGCGTCGATCACCGGGCGGCCTGTGATCTTCAGGGTTGTGCTGCCGACGCCCTCGATGCTGACACCGAGCATCTGCAGGTAGAAGCACAAGTCCTGCACCATGTAGTTGGGGCTGGCGTTCCGGATCACGGTTGTTCCCGGGCGGTGGGCCGCTGCCATGATCGCGTTCTCGGTGACCGTGTCGCCGCGTTCGGTCAGGACGAAGGACCGGTCCCGAGTGTCAGCGGGGGGCGCCTGGACGGTGTAGAAGCCGGCGCTGGCTTCCACCGAAAGGCCGAACTGGCGCAGGGCCTGCATGTGGGGCTCCACGGTGCGGGTGCCCAGGTCGCAGCCTCCGGCGTAGGGCAGCCGGTACTCCCTGGATTCGTCCAGCAGGGGCCCGAGCAGCATGATGACGCTGCGGGTGCGGCGCGCCGCGTCAACGTCCATGGCGTCCAGGTCGAGCACGGCCGGGCGGCGCAGGCGCAGGTCGGTGTCGTTGAGCCAGGTGCATTCGACGCCGATGCTGGTCAGCACCTCGACGATGCGGTTGACCTCCTCGATCCGGGCGAGGCGGCGAAGCACCGTGGTGCCGCGGTTGATCAAGCTGGCGCACAGCAGCGCCACGCCGGCGTTCTTGCTGCTGTTGACGTCGACGGCGCCGGAGAGCGTGCGTCCGCCCTCCACGCGCAGGTGGGTCATCTGCGGCCTGCCAACGTTCACGATGGTGCGCTCGAAGATGTTTTCCAGCCGCTGGATCATCTTCAGGCTAAGGTTCTGCTTGCCCTGTTCCATCCTGGCGACGGCGCTCTGGCTGGTGCCAAGCTCGGCGGCCAGCTGGCCCTGGGTCCAGCCCTTTTCGTTCCGGGCGTCCCTCAGCATGGCGGCAACGTGTTCGGCGGTCTCCTGAGTCATAGCCCAAATATATCATTTGTGAGTTATCGAGGCGTCAGACGTTATCGAGTTGCAACAGAAACCCAGGTCCTACCCGCGATGTGCGATAAACAACACAACTAGCTGCCCAGCCACACCATATTCCATGTGCCCGCGGACACGGCCGCCACCAGGGCAAGCACGGCCACAACGACGCCCCCGCCGAGCACCCAGGCATCAAGGAGGCTGTAAGTGGACTCACGGGCCCAGGTCCGCTTCCCTCCCCCGAATCCCCGCGCCTCCATGGTCACGGCCAGCCGTGATGCCCGCCGGATCGCCTGCACGAGGAGCCCGAAGCTTTGGCCCAGCGTCGCCTTGACGCGCTGGGCCAGGTTGCCGCGGGAGCCAACACCGCGGGCCCGGCGGGCCATGCCAATGGTCTGCCACTCCTCCGCCATCAGCCCCACCAGGCGCATCGCGGCCAGGGTGCCCAGGACGAAGCGGTGCGGCAGCCGCGCCTTCTGCGCCAGTGCGTCGGCAAGGTCCGTGGGATCTGTGCAGCTCATGAGCAGCACAGCGGGAAGCGCGATGGCGAAACCCCGCAGCAGGAAGCCGATCCCCAGCTGCAGGGACCCCTCGCTCATGCTCCAGATGCCGACGTCGAGCAGGATCCTTCCGCTGTCCGGAGCCAGGATGGAGGTGCTCCAGCCTCCCAGGGCGGCGGCAAGGATCAGCGGCCAGCCACGCTGCCACAGCAGGGACGGCGTCAGGCCGGCAAGCGGAAAGAAGAGCACCTCGAACGCCAGGGCCACCGAGGCGGAAACCCAGTCGATGGAAAGCGCGAGGACAGCCGTGATGAGCACGACGGCGGCGAACTTGCTCAGCGGGTTGGCCCGGGTCAGGAGTGCGTGGTTGCCGCGCAGGGTGAGTTGCTGCCTCATGGCGCCACGGTTTCCGCCGCGGCCATCCGCAGCTCGGACCCGCCCAGGGCGGCGGTGAATTCGGCGTCGTGCGTCACGGAGACCACGGCGGTACCGGCATCGAGGAGCTCGGACAGGAACGACGCCAGTTCCGCCCACGTGTTGGCATCCTGGCCGAACGTCGGCTCATCCAGCACCAGGACCTGCGGACTGGCGGCAAGAACGGTGGCTACGGACAGCCGCCGCTTTTCGCCGCCGGAAAGCGTATAGGGGTTGGCATCGACCAGTGCCGTGAGCCGGAGCCGCTCCAGCAGCTCGTCGACGCGTTCCGCGCCGTGGCCCAGGTGCCGTGGACCGAAGCGCAGTTCGTCCAGCACCTTGCCCGTCACGAACTGGTGCTCCGGCTCCTGGAAAACCGTGCCCACCCGCGAAATCAGCTGTTGGGCCTTCCACTTGTAGGGGTCGATGCCCGCGCCGCGGCTGAGGTCCAGCGCGGCGGACACCTTGCCCGCCACGGGCTCCAGCAGGCCAGCGAGCGTCAGCGCGAAGGTCGATTTCCCTGCGCCGTTGGGACCGGTGACCGCCAGCGCCTGCCCTGCCCTGACCTGCGCGGTGAGGCCTTCCTGGACCGGGACCGGCGGTATCTTCCGGAAGCCGCTGCGGGCCGGTCGCTGGCGGGACACGGCGAGCTGCTCGGCGGCGAGCAGGAGATTGCCGGTTCCGGCGGCCGGGACCGCCGCCCGGCTGCGGGTCGCGGGAACGTAGCCAGGCACCCAGACCCCCGCCGCGGCGAGCATGGTCCGGGCCTCTGCCAGCACACGGTCGGGCGGTCCGTCCAGGAGCACGGCACCGTCCGTGGCGGAGCCGGGCTGCAGGACAACGATCCGGTCCACGACGTCCTTCCACACGGACACCCGGTGCTCCACGACCACCAAGGTGGCCCCGGTTTTGTCCAGGCAGCGTGCGACGGCGTCCCGGACTTCCAGCACGCCGTCCGGGTCCAGGTTGGCGGTGGGCTCGTCCAGCAGGAGCAGCCCGGGGCGCATGGCGAGGATGCCGGCCAGCGCAAGTCGCTGCTTCTGCCCGCCGGACAGGGCCGACGTCGGGTGGTCCAGCGGCAGGTGGGCCAGCCCGACGTCGGCCAGCGCCTCGTGTACGCGCGCCCAGATGGCGTCCCGGGGCACCGCAAGGTTTTCGGCGCCGAACGCTACGTCGTCACCAACCCGGGAAAGGACCACCTGCGTCTCCGGGTCCTGCTGCATCAGGCCGGCGCGGCCCCGCCCGGCGCGCGGAGAGGCCCCGTCGACCAGCAGCGAACCCGACTCGTCAGCGTCGCCGGCCTCGCCGTCGTCGTTCACGTCCCCGAGCACCCCCGCGAGGGCGTGCAGGAGCGTCGACTTTCCGGCGCCCGAGGGGCCCAGCAGCAGCACCCGCTCCCCCGGGCTGATGTCAAGGTCGAGGGCATTGACCGCGGGTTTGGCCCTTCCGGCGTGCCGCCAGCCCCAGCCGCGCGCCGTGACGGCGGCAGGCCGGGCGGGAGCCGCGGGGTCCTCTGAAGCTGCGGGCATCAGGAGAAGACGGGCTCCGAGGCAGCCTTGCGCGAGGCGAAGGAGCTCAGGACGCCGGTGCGGGCCAGGCCGCGGGTGGCGATCCAGGACAGCGCCCCGGCGATGATGGCACCGGACACCGTGGTGAGCACGATGTAGGCAAGCTTGTCGGCGCCGGAGTAGGCGATGTTCCAGCCCCACGGCGCAAACGAATCGTTCAGGCCGCAGAAGAAGCCTGCCGCGGCTCCCGCCAGCAGTGACACGGGCAGGTTGAACTTGCGGTAGACGAAGATGGCGAAGATGATTTCCGCGCCCAGGCCCTGGATGAAGCCGGAGAACAGGACGGACGTGCCGTACTGCGAACCCATCAGCAGCTCGCCGGTGGCAGCGACGGTTTCGCAGAACAGTGCGGCCCCGGGCTTGCGGATGATCAGCATTCCCAGGACGCCGGGGATCATCCAGCCGCCGGCGATCAGGCCGGTCAGGGGCGGGTAGGCGGCGTTCATGGGGGCGGAGAGCGCGGCGGCAGCCTGGTCCCATGCCCAGAAAATGACGCCGCCGGCGATGGCGACGAGGGCCGCCACCACGATGTCCACGACACGCCAGGACTTGCTGGTGGTCTTCTTGATTGCTGCAGTGCTCATGTGATCCTCCTGAGGAACAGGAGGGGAAAGCGCGGCAATGCGGCGTTGCTGCCGTTGCCGGACACTTCGAGAACTCGACTCCCTTGCGCCGGTACTAACCGGATCAGGTTCGAGGGTCTGCGGCGGTCCGCACTCTCAGCGCCCACCTGCGGTTCCCGGCTTGGCCAGGATGCCGACGGCGGCGCTCCCCTGTCGTTGTAAATGATGGTGTTTGTTGAAAAATGGCGTGTATTTCAGCCCTTCCGGGCGTGGTCCAGTTTACACCTGGCGAGGGGTAGATTGTGGGGCATGAGCGCCAATCCGCAGCATGTGACTGAGTTCGATCCGGATTCCCCCGACACGCAGCCCGAAGGCTCCCTGCAGGCCCTGATCGCCCGCGTCGAGGCGGAGGTCCGGGAGCTTCAGTTCCCCGGGTTTTCCGCGGATGACGCCCTGAACCTGGGCCTCCTCCTCGTGGAGCTGGGCAAGGAGCGCGGCCTTCCCATCGCCATCGACATCACCAGGGGCGGGCAGGTCCTCTTCCACGTTGCGCTGCCGGGC
>JABFWC010000338.1 GCA_013362385.1 Pseudarthrobacter sp. | reverse complement strand
GCTCACGCTGAACGAAAACCGCATCGCCGGCCTCGTGGCCGCGCTCGACAACCTGGCCAACCTCCCCGATCCCGTCGGCAACGTGGTCCGCGGCCAGACCCTGCCCAACGGGCTTCGCCTGCGCCAGGTCAACGTGCCCATGGGTGTGGTGGCCGCCATCTACGAGGCACGGCCCAACGTCACCGTGGACATCGCCGGACTGGCCCTCAAGAGCGGCAACGCCGTAATCCTGCGCGGGGGCAGCGCCGCCGAGGCCACCAACCAGGTCCTGGTCCGGGTGCTGCGCGAAGCGCTCGAATCCGTGGGACTTCCCGCGGACGCCGTACAGACCGTTGACCAGTACGGCCGCGCCGGCGCCAACGTCCTGATGAAGGCACGCGGCCGGGTGGACGTCCTGATTCCGCGGGGCGGCCGTGACCTGATCCAGGCCGTGGTCACCAACTCCGCCGTGCCGGTCATCGAGACGGGGGAGGGGAACGTGCACATCTTCATCGACGAATCGGCCGAAGAAAACATGGCCGTGGAGATCCTGCTCAACGCCAAGACCCAGCGCCCGAGCGTCTGCAACACCGTGGAAACCCTGCTGGTTCACTCCGACTCCAGCGTGCTACCCGCCGTCGCCGCTGCCCTGAGCGCCGCGGGCGTCCGGCTCCACACCGACGACCGCATCCGGGCTGCCCTGCCCGCCGACATCGACGCGCAGCCGGCCACGGATGAGGACTGGGGCAGGGAGTACATGGACCTGGACCTGGCGGTTGCCATGGTGGACAGCATGGACGAAGCCATCCAGCACATCCGCACCTGGTCCACGGGACACACCGAGGCGATCCTCACCAACAGCCTCGCCAACGCCGAGCGGTTCATCGCTGAGGTGGATTCCGCGGCCGTGATCGTTAACGCCTCCACCCGCTTTACCGACGGCGGCGAGCTGGGCCTGGGCGCCGAGGTGGGCATTTCCACCCAGAAGCTCCACGCCCGCGGCCCCATGGGCCTGAGCGAGCTCACCACCACCAAGTGGATCGTCCAGGGTGAAGGCCAGGTCCGCGCATAGCGACGCGGTAACATAGACCAGAACCCGGAAAGCAGCGGAGTGTTCCGCTGCCCGTAAATTCCTTAACATAGGGGAGAAAATGCTGCTCCAGCAGATTGCCATGTCCGTCGCCGCCGCAGGTGAATCCGGCCACGAGGAGCCCGCGCCGCTGTGGGCCGAGCCGTGGGTCTTCGGCGTTTCGATGTTCGCGATCCTGGTGGTGCTGATGTTCATTGCCTGGTCCTACACCAACCTGGGCAACCGCCACTCGGCCACGGAGGAGCACGCTGATCCGCACCGCCAGCACCCCAACAAGCACGATCGCGGGCAGGGCCACTAAGATTTCCCACAACCTGCACCGCAATGGTGCCCGGGGACGGCTGCGGTTGGGCGTGATGGGCGGGACGTTCGATCCCATCCACCACGGCCACCTGGTGGCAGCCAGCGAAGTCGCGGCCGAATTCGACCTCGACGAGGTGGTCTTCGTGCCTACCGGGCAACCATGGCAGAAGTCCCACAAACAGGTCAGCGAGCCCGAGCACCGGTACCTCATGACCGTCATTGCCACGGCATCGAACCCCCGGTTCACGGTCAGACGGGTCGATGTGGACCGCCCGGGCCCCACCTACACCATCGACACCCTGCGCGACCTTCGGGCGCAGCGGCCGGACGCCGACCTGTTCTTCATCACCGGTGCCGACGCGCTTGCCCAGATCCTGTCGTGGAAGGACATCGACGAACTGTGGTCCCTGGCCCACTTCGTGGGGGTCACCCGGCCCGGCCACGTCCTTGACGGTATGGGCCGCGACGACGTCAGCCTCCTCGAAGTACCGGCCATGGCCATCTCCTCGACGGACTGCCGGAGCCGCGTGGCGGCAAACGACCCCGTCTGGTATCTCGTCCCGGACGGGGTGGTCCAGTACATCGCCAAATACGGCCTCTACTCCGACGTGCCCGCCAACGGCAACGGTCCCGCTTCCGAAGCACGCGAACCCGCCAGTACTGAATGAGTTCTCCATGAGTCAGGAACAGCCCCCCATCCGCAGCCGCCGGGAACTCCGGAAGGCCAGGGACGCCCAGCAGGCGGCCCTGTCTTCCGCGGAGCAGCCACCCCCCGCGGCTGACCGGCCGGCACCAGCTGACCCACCCCCCACCGCACAGCCCTCCACCGAGCGCTCCTCCCAGATCCGGGCGAGGGACCGCGCCGCGCTTCGCACCATCAAGGAGCTGGAGGAAAAAGAGGGTCAATTGAGCGCCGGTGGCCCTCCCACCAGGCGGCAGCTGCGGCTTCAGCAGCTCAAGGAACAGGCCCTGACGGCTGCCAACCCCGTGGTTCCACCTGCCGGAAGTCCTGCGCCCGCACCGACCGCGGCTCCGCATCCGTCCAAGGATTCCGCTCAGGACCACCCTGTCACCTCCAACGAGCAGCAGGCACCGGTCCGGCCCGGGCCGTCAGCTCCCCAGGGGATGACCGTCGAGCAGGCCCTCGCCGCGCGGGCGCTGATTGCCGAACAGGCGAAGAACCAGATCGCCAAGATGGAGCACATCGCGTCACTGGACCCCGAAGCGGTGGATCCCGAAATCCTGGCGGAGCAGATCGCGCTTGCCGAGCGGGCCGCCATCATGAACCGACGGGCCATGGCCCGGCAGAAGCTGGCCGAACAGGCGGGCGGTACGGCCGCCAACCCGCCAAAGGATGCCGGCGGCGCCAGGGACAAACCCGGGCCCTCCACCGCGAACAACCTCGCGATGGTGACACCCCTCGAGTTTGTCCAGGTGCCCGGCGTCGAGCGCCCGGTCATGAAACCGCCGGCAACCTCGTACGTGCCCGTCACCACCCGGCCCGGCACGAAGGTACCCTCCGGCAAGCGGAAGCCCGCCGCGCGGCCCAAGACGGCCGCCGCCGAAGCCGGCAACGGCCGGTCACAGGTAATCGCCCGCGCAGAGGCCGCCGCCAAGGCCGCGCGGCGGCCTAAGCCGGTGCTGACGGACACCCATGAGTCCGGCGACCTGTTCGAGGACCTGCCCCGGATCCCCGCACGGGACGCCCACGGCCTCGATCCGCTGGACGCAGCCACGGCCGGTTTGGCCCGGGCCCGCCGGAACCGGATCCTGCAGTTCTGCATCCTCGCCTTCGGGATCCTCGCCCTCGTCTCCGGCATCATCCTGATCATCAGCGGCATGTCCCGCTGAACGGCTTCGATAAGCCACCCATACTTGAACCCCACAAAGGAGTCCCGTGACTGCATCAGAATCGTCCATCAGCCTGGCCAGGACAGCCGCCAAGGCCGCCGCGGACAAAATCGCCCAGGACATCGTCGGCCTTGACGTAAGTGAACGCCTCGCCCTTGCAGACGTCTTCCTGATCGCCTCCGCGCCCAGCGAACGCCAAGTCAACGCCATTGTCGACGGCATCGAGGAGGAACTCGGCAAGCAGGGCCTCAACCCCGTGCGCCGTGAAGGCCGTTCCGGCGGCCGCTGGGTCCTGCTGGACTACTCGGACATCGTCATCCACGTCCAGCACGAGGAAGACCGTGTCTTCTACGCCCTGGAGCGGCTCTGGAAGGACTGCCCCGTAGTGGACCTGCAGCTGGCCGCCGAGGCGTCGGCCAAGGCCGGCGCTGCAGCCGACGCCGAGTAGCAGGCCACCGAATATTCCCGATTTGGAATTTTCGGAATTGCTGTTCTAAGATGTTTGAGTTGCTTCGGGGGAGACCGCGAAGAGGTTCGAAAGAGCAGCAACAATCCGGGGCTGTGGCGCAGCTGGTAGCGCACCTGCATGGCATGCAGGGGGTCAGGGGTTCGAGTCCCCTCAGCTCCACCGGTGTGGTGAGTCGAGACATCCTTCACGGATGAGTCGAGTCATCGGTAACACCCCGGTCTTCGGACCGGGGTGTTTTTCTTTGCCCTGTTTTTCTGGGTTGGTAGTTCCGGGTGGTGTCGATGGTGAGTTCGCGGATGATCTCGCCGGTGGTGGCGTCGCTGATGGTGACGTCGTTGTTGTGGATCAGCATCAGGACGTGTTTGCGGGCGTGGGCGCGGCCGATGCCGATGTGGCGGAGCTGGCCTGCGTGTCGGAGGGTGAGTTTCCCGAACTGGTCTACGCGGTCGATGCGCCGGCGCCAGTGGTCTCCTTGTTTGGATCCGGTGGGTGTTGCCTTGGGTGTTGCGGTGTAGGCCGCGGCTGGGGTGCGGCGGTCCAGGGCCCGGTGGGGGCGTTCGTGGTTGTAGATGTGCCGGAACTTTTCCAGTTGTTCGTTCAGGTCTTTCAGGGTGTGGGCGCGGGGTTGGCCGGTGAGCCAGCGTTTGAGGGTCTGGTGGAAACGTTCGATTTTGCCTTGGGTCTGCGGGTGGTTCGGGGCGCCGTTCTTTTGGGTGATGCCCAGGGCGTGGAGTTGGTGTTCGAAGGCATTCCGGCCGCCTTTCCCGCCCGCGAGGCGGGTGGTGTAGACCATGCCGTTGTCGGTCAATGTCGAGGCGTGGTCGTCGAGGAAGTTCAGGATCTCGATGTCGGTTCCGTCTGCGAGGGACCAGTGGGTGAAGTCGGATTGCCAAGTTTCGTTGGGCTGGTGGGCTTCGAAGCGGTGCAGGGAGGCTTTGGGCCGTTTCTTCGGATCCGGGGTGATCATTCCTTTGGTGTGCAGGACCCGGCGGATCGTGGATGTTGAGGGCGCGGGTACTCCTTCTTGTTCGAGGTGCCATGCGATCGTCACGGGCCCGGCGTCCAGGCCAGCGGTTTGCAGTTCCTGCCGGAGGGTAAGGATCCGGGCGGTAACCCTTTCGGTGGTGCGGCGCGGGTTGCTGAGGGGGCGTTTGGATCGGGGTTCGACGGCGGCGATACCTCCGGCGGACTCGCGTCGGAGGAGCTCGTGGACCCAGCGGCGGCTGACTCCATACCGGCGGGCAGCGGCCGTAACGGTCAGGCCCTGGTCACGGACGGCGAGGACGATCACTTTCTGCTTCGACATGCACCATGCTGGGTCCTTGCCGGTGTGAACGATGTCCCGACTCACCGGCGAAGTATCAACTGGGAACGATGTCCCGACTCACGTGAGAACTATGTCGTGAAACTATACACCCTCAGCTCCACCGGATAGTCCGCCGGAATCATCAGATTCCGGCGGACTTTTTTGTTGCCTCCTTCCCGTCGCATCCCGCACAGGCGTTCCCCCAGCACTTCCTGCCGCGCGTTCCCAAACCCTCCATCACCTGCTGCCTCAAATTCCCAAACCCCCCCCTCACCTGCTGCTGTACCG
>JABFWC010000241.1 GCA_013362385.1 Pseudarthrobacter sp. | reverse complement strand
TCAGCGCGGAGGGCAGCCGCGTGCAGCTTGTAAGCACTTTCGGGCTGGTGGCCGGGATCGCACTGGCCTGCGCTGCCGGTGCCCGGGTGGCCGCCGGACGGCGGGGCCCGGGCGGGTAGAGTGGTCCTCACCTGCAGGGCGGGCTGTTGGCGGGCCCGCAGGAGAGACGCACCGAAGCGCCGCCTGGGCGCAGAACCTGATGAGGACTAAGAGCATGAGCGGCAGGCACACCGGACAGCAGCACCCGCACACCGTGGAAGGCACCGACCCGCAAATGTATGCTGCGGTCCATGAGCCCGCCAACGATGCCGGGTTGCGGCCCGTGCTGCTGCTGCACGGGTTCTCCTCGTCATCCAAGCTCAACTGGGAGGACACCGGCTGGGTTTCGGCGCTGCTCGAGGCAGGCCGCCGGGTGGTCACGGTGGACCTTCCGGGCCATGGCCGCAGCGGCGCACCCGAGGACATGGACTCGTACTCCCCCAGCAAGATCAGGGCGGACCTGCTGCAGGCGGCGTTCGACGCCGGCGCCCGCCCCTTGCATGACGGCGATCCTTCCAGCGGACTTGACGTAGTGGGCTACTCGCTGGGCTCCAGACTTGCATGGGAGTTCGCCGCGACCCAGCCGGAACTGGTCCACCGACTGGTCCTGGGCGGGCCCAACACCGCGGACCCGCTAGCTGAATTCGATCTCGTCGCCGCCCAGGACTACCTGGCGGACGGCACGCCCATTCAGGATGAGTCCACGGCCCAGCTGCTCAAGATGGCACTGCTGCTGCCGAGCAACAACATCTTCGCGCTGCTCTCCCTGGTGGCGGCCATCAAGGCCGAACCCTATGATCCCGCCGAAGCCATCCCCCACGTGCCGGTGCTTCTGGTGGCCGGGGACAAGGACGAACGCCTCGCCAGCCTGCCCAGGCTGGCGGAACTGGCCCGCAGTGCCGGGTCCATGGCCGAACAGCTGGTCCTTCCGGGCCGCAACCACACCAACGCCATCACCAGCAGGG
Source organism: Pseudarthrobacter sp. (assembly GCA_013362385.1). Taxonomy (GTDB): domain Bacteria; phylum Actinomycetota; class Actinomycetes; order Actinomycetales; family Micrococcaceae; genus Arthrobacter. The sequence goes on along the minus strand of JABFWC010000241.1, from coordinate 4,289 downwards.
CGTTCAAGCAGGCGGCCATCTCATTCCTGGCCGCTTAACCGGCACGGGGGCCGGCTGTGCTCCGCCGGCAGCGTGAAGGGATAACCGGGAGGAACCCATGGGCACCCGTTTTGAAGACCGCACCGAAGCCGGGGAGCGCCTGGCGGCCGTGCTGGCCCAGTTCCGGGATCGGCCGGACGCCCTGGTCCTGGGCCTTGCCCGCGGCGGGATCCCCGTTGCCGCGGCCGTCGCCAAGGCGCTCAACCTGCCCCTGGGCGCCATGCTGGTGCGGAAACTGGGCATCCCCGGCCATGAAGAAACCGCCTACGGTGCCCTCGCCTGGGCACAGGGCCGCACCGTCAAGGTGGCGAACAAGCCCCTGCTGGATCGCGTCCTTGAGCACGGCGTGCGTCGGGAATGGCTCGATGGGGTGGAAACACGCGAACGCGCCGAACTGGACCGCCGGGCCGGGCTCTATCCGGAAACCGGCCACGACGTCGCCGGCCGTACCGTCATCCTGGTGGATGACGGCCTTGCCACCGGCGCCACCATGCGGGCCGCCGTCGAAGCAGCGCGCGCGGGTGGTGCGGCCGCCGTCGTCGTCGCCGCCCCGGTGGCGTCCATCGACGCCGAGGCCTCGCTGGAGCGTGTGTGCGACGCCGTGTTCTGCCTGCACATGCCCGGCAAGTTCCGGGCGGTGGGCAGCTTTTACCGGCACTTTTGGCAGCTGACGGACGATGATGCCGTCGGCTTCCTCAAGCCCTGACGGCAGCGGTCCCGGCCAAGGCGGCCCGGACGCACTGCAGGCCCGGACGCCGGTCCGGGCCTGCATACGCCGGTCCATGGTCAGTGGTGGGCGCTGACGCCGAGGGGGCGGCCCTTGGTCTCCTTGGCCAGCACCACCCCGACGGCGGAGATGACGCACAGCGCCATGATGTAGATGCCGATCGAGCCCGTCCATTTGGTGGACTGCAGCAGTGACTCCGCAATGGTGGCCGCAAAGGCGCCGCCCAGGATGGCCCCGAACGCATAGCCGATCGAAATGCCGGAGTACCTGACCTTGGCCGGGAACATCTCTGCGTACATGGCGGACATCGGGCCGTAAGACAGGCCGAGGCCGATGGTCAGGACGAACAGGGCGATGCCGTACAGCCAGATGTCCTTCGTATCGATCAGGGCGAACATCGGGATCATCCAGGCGAAGACGATGGCGTAGCCCAGGAGGAAGGTCCTGACCCGGCCGATCCGGTCGGACAGCCAGCCGCCGACCAGGGTGAAGACGAGCCAGCCGAAGGATGCCAGCGTGGTGGCGAGCAGGATCTGCGGCGTGGGCATCTTCAGCGTCTTGGTGGCGTAGGAGATGAAGAATGCGATCAGCAGGTAGCCGGCTGCGTTGTTGCCGATGAAGATCATCGTGGAGTACAGCACGGGCTTCTTGTAGTTGCGGACCAGCTCGCCCAGGGGCGCCTTGCTTTCCTTCTTCCGCAGCGCCATTTCCTGGAACACCGGGCTTTCGGCCACCGCACGGCGGATCAGGAAGCCCACCACGATCAGGACGATGGACAGCAGGAACGGCATCCGCCAGCCCCAGGCGGCGAAGTCCTCCTTGGACATGCCGCTGTTGAGGAAGAACAGCAGGCCGGTAGCCAGGATCATGCCCACCGGTACGCCGATCTGGGGGTAGGCACCGAACAGGCCGCGGCGGTTCAGCGGTGCATGCTCGACGGCCATCAGCGCCGCCCCGCCCCACTCACCGCCGGCGGAGAAGCCCTGGATGACGCGCAGCAGGATGAGCAGGACAGGCGCCCAGGCGCCGATCTGCGCGTAGGTGGGGAGCACGCCGATCAGGGCCGTGGCTGCCCCCATCATCACCAGCGTGAAAACCAGCATGGCCTTGCGGCCCAGCCGGTCCCCCAGGTGGCCGGCGATCACAGCTCCGAGGGGGCGGAACAGGAAACTGATGCCGATCAGGGCGAAGGACAGGATCTGCGCCAGTCCCGGATTGGACTCGTTCAGCGGTGCCAGGAAGAGCGGGGACAGCAGCGTTGCGGTCAGCTGGGCAAAGATGAAGAAGTCGTACCACTCGATGGTGGTGCCGACGAGCGTGCCGGCAAGGACCTTGCGCTCCTCCCGCCGGCTGCTGGGACCGGCGAGGGTATCCACCTTGGAAGGTGTGGTCATTGAAACTCCATTGTTCATTGGGCGGCAGTGCGCCCGGACGCCTTCAGAATTACCGACAGAACGGTCAGTTAGTTAGCAGGGTACTACGAAAATGTGATGATGGACACGCCTTACGGGAAAACCGGCTGCCGGATGGACGGAAAAGATCATGAGTTCTATATTTGAATAGCCAGTTCGCAATGAGGACACTACCGCCATGCCGTGGACAAAACAAGGGGCCCGGCCCCGTCCGTTCAGCCACCTAGGATGGACTCCATGACTCCTCCAGCCGCAGCCCGGGCGGGAACCGCGCAGCAGCAGGCTTCCGCCTCACCGTCCCAGACGCTTTCGCGCGGCATCCGCGCCCTCGAGATCCTGGCAGCGGCGCCGGGGCCTCTCACCATCGCCGAACTCGCGGACGCCATGGGAGTCCACCGCTCCGTGGCGTACCGGATCCTGCGCACCCTTGAAGACCACTCGCTCCTGGTACGGGACGATGCCGGCAAGGTCCAGCCGGGCCCCGGCCTGGCAGTCCTGGCCCGGGGAGTGTCCCGGAACCTGCAAAGCGCCGCACTGCCCGAGCTCACGCACCTGGCCAACCTGCTGGACATGACAGCGTTCGTTGCCGTGTGGGACCACCACGACTGCATCACGCTGGTCACCGTCGAACCCCGGCACTCCGGCGCCACCGTGGCCCAGCATCCCGGAACCCGCCATCCGATTAACGCAGGCGCGCCGGGGATCGCCATCCAGTCCGCCGTGTCCGAAGCAGAGTGGAACCGGCTGGAGACGGGCATCCCATACCGCCCGGAGGCTGCCAAGGCGCGCGCAAGGGGGTACTCTGCCAGCCATGACGAGGTCATCGCCGGGGTGTCCTCGCTGGCGGCGCCGGTCCGCGTTCCCGGCGGCCGGCCGGCGGCCCTCGCCGTGGTCTACATCCGTTCCGCCCATGACCCGGATGTCGTTGGTGCCGCGCTGGTCGAAAGTGCCGCGCGGATCGAAAGCCAGCTGGCGTAGCGCCCGGCGGCCTGCGGCCGTTGGCTCCTCAGGCCGCGTCTGAGGTCAGCGGCGGCGAAGCACGACGACGGCCCCCGCGCCCAGCAGCGCCAGCGTCCCCGCCGCGCAGGCCGGGACAAGGAACGCGGCGCTGTAGCCGTGGAACTGTGCCAACTGGCCGCCAAGGGCGGATCCGAGTGCTGTTCCGGCGACGATGCCGCTGGCAAGTGCGGTCATCACCGTGCCGAGCCTGCCGCCGGGGGCCAGGGCGCCGCCCACGGCAAAGGCGGTCACCATGACCGGTCCCACCGGGAGGCCAAGGGCCAGCAGCACGGCCGCCATCCCCGCCAGGGAGGAAGGCAGGAACAACAGGACGGCCAGGGCGGCCATCAGCCCTGCGCACAGGATCCACCGCAGGGCGAGGCCGGCACGGCGCGGCCAGTAGGCCACGGACAACGCCGCGACCGCGGAACTCAGGCCCATCACCGCGTACAGCAGGCCAGCGATTTCTGCCCCGGCAAAGCGTGCCGCGAAGGCGCTGAGGCCTGCCTGGGTGGCCCCAAAGAACGTGCCCATGCAGACCATCGCGGCAACGGGTACCGTTATGGCCCAGGACAGTCCGGGAGCGGGTGCGTCGGCGCGGTCCTGTCCGGCGTCGGGGTTTTGCACCGCGGGCACGGCGTGGTGCGTGGGATGCACGGCGAAGGCGGGAACCAGCGTCAGGGTCATGGCGGCGGCCAGGGCCAGCGGCAGCCAGGGGGCCACCGCGCTGGCGAGGACGCCCACCAGCGCCGGCCCGAGGACGAATGTGACCTCGTCCGCGGTGCTCTCATAGGACAGTGCTGTGTCAAGGTCGCGGGCTGCGCCGGTGGAGGCGCCGGGTGCGGTGCCGGCTGCCAGGGCCATCCAGCGGACCCGCGCCAGGGGACCCACCTGCGGGCAGCTGGCGCCGGCGGCGAAGGCTGCGGCCAGCACGGCCGGCGGGAAGCTCCCGGTCCCCTGCACGGCAGTGGCCGCAAGGATCAGGAGCACCACAGCGGCCGTATTGAGGACCGCGGAGAACAGCAGGACCGGGCGCTGCCCCCGCCGGTCCGCCAGGGATCCCAGGACGGGGGCACCCAATGCGGAGCCGATGCCGACGGCTCCGGCCGCAG
>JABFWC010000253.1 GCA_013362385.1 Pseudarthrobacter sp. | reverse complement strand
GATTGGGGCCGGGCTTTAATGACGACGGCGGCCGCTCGCCACAATGTCAGACCCTCCCCTGATGATTGATTCATGGGGAAAGTGGCGGTGGTTCAGGCGTTTGAGGACGTCCGTGCTGCCCTTGCTGTGCTTCATGCCGAGGTGGAGGGGTGTGGTTCGGAGCCGTTTTCTGGGGCTGATCCGTTGGCGGGGTTGGCTGACGGGTGCCTGGATATTCTTGCCGGGGCGCGGGAGGTGGAGGCGGGGTTCGCTGGGTTGAAGGCGAAGGCCGCGGTGACGTACTCGGACAGCGCCCATGCGATTGCTCCGCCGGGTGCGCCGGTGCAGGCGCAGGAGATGGCCGTCGCCGCGGAGATCGGGTCTGTGCTGGCCCTGGGGCCGCGGGCCGCGTCGTCGTTCCTGGCCGCCTCGCACGCCCTGGCCGCGACGCTGCCACTAACCCTGGCTGCGTTGGAAACCGGGGTGTTGTCGTGGCAGCACGCCCTGGTCATGGTCGACGAAACGGCCGGGCTTGACGCCGCCGGGGCCGCCGCACTGGAGGGGCATTTTTTGGACCCGGACGCTGTAAATCCGGCACGGGGGTGTCGGGTGGGGCAGATGCCGGCGCACCGGTTCAAGGCCAAGGCCCGCACCTGGCGGGAACGCCACCACGCCGGGAGCATCGAAACCCGCCACGCCAAATCCGTGGCGGACCGCCGGATGGAGTACCGGCCGGACCAAGACGGCATGGCCTGGCTCTCCGCGCACCTGCCCGCGCACGAGGCGCTGGCAGGGTGGAACCGGCTCACCGCGATCGCCCGGAGCATGCAGGGCCCCGACGAGACCCGCAGCATGCCCCAGCTCCGCGCCGACACCTTCGCCGACGCGGTCCTGGGCAGCGGCACCGCAAGCGGGGCTGCCGGCGCGGACGGCGGTGGAGATACTGGGCCGTCCTCGCGGATCCGGGCGCAGGTCCTGGTCACGGTCCCGGTGCCCTCGCTGCTGGGATTGAGCGACGAGCCGGCGATGCTGGACGGGTACGGGCCGATCCCGGCGTCGATGGCCCGGCAGCTGGTCGCTAACGGCGCCGGCTCGTTTTACCGGGTGCTGGTGGATCCGCGGGACGGGGCGCCGCTGGAGATCGGCCGGACCAGCTACCGGCTCACCAAGGCGATGCGGTCCTGGTTGATGCTGCGGGACGTTAAATGCCCGTTCCCGGTGCGCAGCAACAACTCCCTCGACAACGACGCCGACCACCTCCTCGCCTGGCACAACGGCGGCAGCACCGGGATCAGCAACCTCGGGCAGCCCTGCCGCAAACACCACAGGCTCCGCCACACCACCGGCTGGACACCCACCCCGGCGACCAAGAACGAACCACCCGGCTGGACCTCACCCACCGGCCGCCACTACACCTCCGAACACCAGGACTGGGAACCACCCTGGTGGCCACCCGGCGTCCTGGCTGCGGAACGAAGCCTGCTCGAGGAAGCCCTCCTGGAGCATCTTGCCTTATCGCGCTAGGCACCATGGACGTCGCGCCGCTGCACACTTCCCGGGGCGCGACGTTGCAGTCAGCTGATCCGGCGGTAGCGGATGTGCGTGGCCAGCGGGGAGTGGAGCACCTCGACGGGCTCGAAGTCGAAGGATTCAGTCCCGTCAAAAATCCGCTCACCCGAACCGAGCAGGACCGGTGCGATGTCGAGGGTGAGTTCGTCAATCACGCCAGCCGCCAAGGCTTGCCGAACGGTGGAGGCCCCGCCTGCGATGTCCACGCCATTATTCCCGGCGGCGTCGGATGCGGCGGCGTAAGCGGCGTCGAATCCTCCCGTGACAAAGTGGAAGGTCGTCCCGCCCTCCATGCGGATGGGCTCGTGCGGGAAATGGGTCAGCACAAACACCGGTGCGTGATACGGCGGTTCCGGTCCCCACCACCCGCTCCATTCCTCGTCCCACTCGCCGCGGACTGGGCCGTACATGTTGCGGCCCATCACGTACGCGCCCCGCGGCCGCATGAGCCATTCGTTTGCGGCCTTGTCGGCGTCGTTGGCCCGTGGATCACCGATGTGCCAGCCGTGCAGCTCCATCCCGCGTCGGCCCAAGGGGTTCTCGCGGCTCTGGTCCGGGCCGGCGACGAATCCGTCCAGGGAGATCGACATGTGGCAGGTGGTATGCGGCACTGCGGACCTCCTAGTGGTCACGGCCTGAAGCCGGCCGTCAAGGAATACTGCGTCGGAGCCTAGCACCTGACCGGGCGGTTAGGCAGAGTGCCAGGGGTACCTTCTAGTCGCTCCGGGTACCGAAGACTATCTCATCCCAGGACGGCACACTGGAGCGCTTCGGCCGGGCGGGCCGTTCCGGCGCCTCCGTCTCGGGCAGCTGCCCGGTACTGGCGGAAGAAGTGTTGGGGGAAGGGTCCTCCGGCTTGGCGGGGCGCCGCTGGTTGCTGCCCAGCAGCTCATCCAGCCCGGCGCCCGAAGCCCCGTTTCCTGCCCCGGGTACGGAGCCGGACGGTTTCAGCGGGGACGCGGCAATGGTGATTTCCCTCGTATCCGTGCTGACGCCGTCGTGCAGCCTCAACGCGTCATCCCCAACGTCCCGGTGCGGCGGAAGGAGGCTGAGCCGGGACAGCATCGAGGGCCGGGCGTCGCGGCGCCGGATGAACGAATCACCCTGCGCGGCGGGGGCATCACTCTTTTCGTCCTGCGGTTCCGGATCCTGCTCCTCCGGTTCGGCAACAACCTCGGAGGGCCGGGGGTGGGCGGCGGGCACGCCATGGGTCAGGAGCAGTGCAAGGGCGTCGTCCGAATCCTCGTCCACACCAAGGCGCTGGCCCCGCCGCGACCGGAGCATGTCCAGCAGGCCGTCGGCTTCCTTTCCGGGAGCCTGCGGCGGACCTTGCTGCCCGGAGGGTGAAGCTTTCGCCGTGTCCGCGTCTTTTTCGAAGTCAAAGGGCCGTTCTGACACCGCCGTGTGGCGGCGGGCGGGTACCGGGCCGTCGAGGGGTTCAAGTTCGCTGAGCTGCTGCGCCCACCGGTTGGTGTTCTGCAGCGACTTGCGGGCCGGGTTGAACGTCCACAGGGCGGGCGGTTCCTCGCCAATGCCGGGGTTTCCGCCGGACTTGGCCTCGAAGCTCGCCGAGACCGTCCACGTGCCGTCCTGGCGCCGCCAGGAGTCCCACTCCACGGTGGCCGGGTCGATGCCGTGGGCGGAAAGCCGGTGCGCCACCATATCGTCAAGGGTGGCCGGGCTGTCGCCGAAGGCGGACCGGTAGATGTCGTGGCCGGGGGAGGGCGCCGCGACTTCCACTTTGCGCGCCTGTTGGGCAACGTACTCGCGCTCGGCCAGGACGGGACCCTCGTACCGTTCCACCTTGGCCAGCGGCAGTCCGGACAGTTCAGCGACGTCGGCCGCGGTGGCTCCGGCACGGATCCGCGCCTGGATGTCGCGCGGCGACATGGGAATGGCGGGCCGCTCAGCCCGCGGCTTGGCCGTGGTCCGGCTGGCCGTCCGGAGGGCCTCGTCGATCGGCAGCTGGAACATCTCGCCGCCGGCCCCGCTCAACAGGAGATGCGTCCCGTCGTCGTGCACGCCTACAAGCCGTAGATCCTGCATACAAATCCTCCACCCTGGCATTACTATCAATCGAAACTCTGCCACCCGAGCGGGCGGATTTGGCTCAAGGGGCAGGGCGCGCCGTGATTTTCCGCCGGATCCGCGGCTTGCCTGGCTCCAGCGGCAGGCTTTCAGCGCCGCGCGAGCGCTGCTGTCAGCTGCTCCGGGTGGCGGGTGGAAGCCAGCCAATAGGGGGTGCGGTCGGCGGGATCGGTGATCTCGATCTTGACCACGGGGTCGATCCAGCCGCGGATGCACATGTATGCCAGGCCGTTCAGCCGCGTCCCGCGCTCGGCCGTCGCTTCGTCCGAACGGAACTGCTGCACTTCGCCGACGAATTTACGCTCGATGGTGGCCCGGCCTACGGTAAGGGAGTCCTCAGTCACGGTGATGGCGGGGGTGGAAACCACCAGGAGGACGGCGATAATGACGAAGAGCACGGCGGCCGCGGTGTACCCCGCCGCCATGCTGATGGGTGCGAACACCAGGATTCCGGCTGCGGAGACACCCGCTGCGATGATCCAGATCCAGGTGTTGGGCCACAACTTCTCCCGGTAGGCAACAGGCGCCCCTGCGGACGGCGTGCTGGGAACTGCTGCGGACGGGCTTGATTCGGGCATACGCCAAGCTTTCCATTTTTGGCGCGCTATTTCACCTTGGGGCAATGCCGCTCCGCTTTGGGTCCGGGGCCGCCGACCGGCCTTCCTAGGACCGATTTGGGGGCGCGGGTTAGAGTGAGTGACTGTGACTGATCATCCCGCCACAGTAGCCCTTGTCCCGGACGCACCCTCCCCGGCCCCCGGCGCACCCACCCTGCAGGTGCAGCTGAAAATGCTGGATCCGGAACTGGAGGCCCCGTCCTACGCGTGAGGACGTTGTGCTGCTGCCGGGGGAACGCAAACTTGTACCGACAGGTGTCGCCATCGCCCTCCCCGAGGGCTTCGTGGCCTTGATCCACCCCCGGTCCGGCCTGGCCACCAAACACGGGCTGACTATTGTCAACGCGCCCGGGACGGTGGATGCCGGCTACCGGGGCGAAATTTCAGTCACCTTGCTGAACACAGATTCCTCCCAGCCGATCGAGCTGCGCCGCGGCGATAGAATTGCCCAGATGGTCATCCAGCGGGTGGAGCATGCCCAGTTCATTCCTGTCAGCGAATTGAGCGGGTCCGTGCGGGGGACGGGCGGCTTTGGCTCCACCGGCGGATTCACCGTTCCCGGAGCCTGACCCCCGGCTGCGCCCCTTGCCACGCCAGCATGCACGACGGCGGGACCGGCAAGGTTCCTGCCGGCAGGAATTCAGAACTGGCACATTTCAGAATTAAGGAGTCACCCATGGTCTTTGGGTTCGGCAGGAAAGCAAAGAAGGAAGAACCGGCTGAGCAGGCTGAGGAGCTGACGCTTGCCGAGGCCGGCGAAGATGCCGCCGCCAAGGGCACACGCCGCCAGGACGGCCCCTTCGACGAGGCCGAAATTACCAGCCGCGATGGCTTCGTGGATCTCGGCGCCCTCCTGATCACGCCCAGTGAGGGCCTGCAACTCCGCCTTGAAGTGGAGGAAGCAACGCAGCGCGTGGTCGCCGTCACGCTGGACCTCAATGGCTCCAGCCTCCAGCTGCAGGCCTTTGCCGCCCCCAAAACGGAAACGCTGTGGGACGAGATCCGCGAGCAGATCGGCCAATCGGTGGGTGCCCAGGGCGGCCA
>JABFWC010000379.1 GCA_013362385.1 Pseudarthrobacter sp. | reverse complement strand
TGCTCCCCGGAAATTCGAGAGGGACCGGGGCGTTGCCCGCAAGCTCCACGGGATCGAGGGCGGCCGAGAACCGTCCGTTGCCGAAGCCCGGCTCGCCGTACGCGGCTTCGGGCCTGCGCCGAACCAGCCCGGCGTCGTCGTACACGGGCGTTACCAGGTGCGGCGGCAGGAGCCAGGACTTCCGGGTGGCGCTGACATAGAAAATGTCCCGGGAATCATTGATGCCCGTTGTGCTGTACAGGATCTGGCCGCCGGGGTTTTCCAGCCGCAGCGCCCCCGGCCGGCGCAGCCAGGCGCGCACGAAGGAGGCGGCAGGATCCGGCGCCGCCTCAAAAGGCCGGTCCCAGTATTCGAAGCGGAGCGATTGCCACTTCCAGGGCGAGGACCGGCACAGGTTCCGGAACATGGCTGCCAGGTCCGCCGGGGCGGCCTTGGTGTCCGGATGCGCCCCGTGCCGGGAGTCCCAGGTCGACATATCCACATTTTACGCGGGGGAACTACGGGGGGAATGGCCCCATCCAGTAGCATCCGAGGAGTGATCGGACGACTGGGTGACCTCTGGCAGCACAGCCTGCCTGCCTTCTGGCTGGTCCTGGCCGCCTGCCTCTATTTCGCCGTGATGGCGGTCCGGCTCACCATCATCGATGTCCGGCACCACCTGCTGCCCAACCGGATCGTCTTCCCGTCCTATGCAGTGGCAGGTGCGCTCCTGCTGGCAGCCGGCGCGGTTGCCTGGGCCAGTCCCGGCCCAGCCCCGGCCGACAGTACAGCGGGATTCCTCTCCGTACCCGCCGTCCGCGTACTGGCGGGGGCAGGAATCCTGTGGCTGTTCTACTTCATCCTGCGCTTTGTCTATCCGCCGGGAATGGGGTTCGGAGACGTCAAGCTGGCGGGAGTGCTGGGCCTGTACCTGGGCTACCTTGGCTGGGGGCACCTGTTCGCCGGGACCTTCCTTGCCTTCCTGCTGGGCGGGCTGTGGTCCCTGGTGCTCCTTGCGGCCCGGCGGGGAACCCTGAAATCCTCCATTCCGTTCGGCCCGTTCATGCTGGCCGGAACCGCCGCTGCCATGCTGCTGCCGGCCTGAGCTTCGTCGGCCTTTGGGTAGGCTGGCGTTATGCCTGCACCTGAATACGTCCTGAAGCTGCGCAAGAAGATCGGCAACGACCCCCTCTGGGTTCCCGGCGTCCGGGGCGTGGTGGTTGACGATGCCGGCAGGATCCTGCTGGCCCGGCGGGCCGACAACGGGCAGTGGGCGCTCATTACCGGCATGCTGGACCCGGGGGAGCAGCCCGCCCGCGGCCTGGTCCGGGAAATCTTCGAGGAAACAGCCGTGGTGGCCGAGGCCGAGCGCGTCGTGTCGGTGGGTGCGGTAGGCCCGGTGACCTACCCCAACGGTGATGTCTGCGAGTTCCTGGACGTGGTGTTCCTCTGCCGCTATGTCTCCGGGGATGCCAGGGTCAACGACGACGAATCCCTCGCTGTGGGCTGGTTCGGCCTCGACGAGCTCCCCGAACTCATGCCGGGGCACCTCACCAGCATCCGGCAGGCGCTGGCGCCGGCCGGAACCGTGCACTTCGAGCCGTGACGCTTCGGGGATTAAAGTACGACGGCGGCCCCCCCTTCGCTGGAAGGTGGCGGCCGCCGTCGTACTTTGGAAGGTTGCTAGGCCTTGTGCGCCGGGGAGGTCATGGTGGTGACGTCCAGGGCCTTGTCCAGGTCGGCCTCGGAGACCTTGCCTTCGCCTTCGCCGACGAAGCCGAGCTTTTCGGTGGCCTGGCGGATGGTCAGGCCTTCCTTGACGGCGGTCTTGGCGATCTTGGCGGCGTTCTCGTAGCCGATGTACTTGTTCAGCGGCGTGACGATTGAGGGGGAGGCCTCGGCCAGGAAGCGTGCGCGCTCCACGTTGGCGGTGATGCCGTCGATCATCTTGTCCGCCATGACGCGGCTGGTGTTGGCCAGCAGGCGGATGGACTCGAGCAGGTTGGCGGCCATGACCGGGATGCCCACGTTGAGTTCGAAGGCGCCGTTGGTGCCGGACCAGGCGATGGCGGTGTCGTTGCCGATGACCTGGGCGGCGACCATGATGGAGGCCTCGCAGATGACCGGGTTGACCTTGCCGGGCATGATCGAGGAGCCGGGCTGCAGGTCGGGGATGGCAATTTCGCCGAGGCCGGTGTTGGGGCCGGAGCCCATCCAGCGAAGGTCGTTGTTGATCTTCATGAAGGAGATGGCGATGTTGCGCAGCTGGCTGGAGGCCTCGATCAGGCCGTCGCGGTTGGCCTGGGCCTCGAAGTGGTCGCGGGCCTCGGTCAGCGGCAGCCCGGTGTCCGTGGCCAGCAGCTCGATGACGCGCTCGGGGAACCCCGCGGGGGTGTTGATGCCGGTGCCCACGGCAGTGCCGCCCAGCGGAACCTCGGCAACGCGGGGGAGCGAGGCGTTGATGCGCTCGATGCCGTAACGGACCTGTGCCGCGTAGCCGCCGAACTCCTGGCCCAGGGTCACCGGGGTGGCGTCCATGAGGTGGGTGCGGCCGGACTTCACGACATCCTTGAACTCAACGGCCTTGCGCTCCAGCGACTCCGCCAGGTAGCCCAGGGCGGGGATCAGGTCGTTGATCAGTGCGGAGGTGGCGGCGACATGCACCGAGGTGGGGAACACGTCGTTGGAGGACTGCGAGGCGTTGACGTGGTCGTTGGGGTGGACCACCTTGTCGCTGCCGGCCGCCTTCAGCGCCCGGGTGGCAAGTTCGGCCAGGACCTCGTTGGTGTTCATGTTCGAGGAAGTGCCGGAACCGGTCTGGAAGACGTCGATCGGGAAGTCGCCGTCGTACTTGCCGGCGGCCACCTCATCGGCTGCGTCAGCGATCGCCTTGGCCAGCTCGCCGTCGAGCACGCCCAGTTCAGCGTTGGCCTGGGCGGCAGCCTTCTTGACCCGGGCCAGAGCCTCGATGTGGGTGCGTTCCAGCGTCTTGCCGGAAATGGGGAAGTTCTCCACTGCCCGCTGCGTCTGTGCGCGGTACAGTGCGTTCACGGGGACGCGGACTTCGCCCATCGTGTCATGTTCAATGCGGAACTCTTCAGTGGAAGTCATGGGGCTAGCTTATGGCGCCCGGGCGCCCCACCGAAAACCGTGAAGGGCTGCCGGCGGCGGCCCATCGGGCCGCCGCCGCAGTGCTCCTAGAGCTCGCCGATTCCGGAAACAAGGTCGGCGCGGCCCTCGGCCAGCCGGTACGAAAGGCCGACGACTGCCGTGCGGCCGCCCTCGACTGCGTCGGAAATCACACGGGAGCTGTCCGCCAGCCGCTGGGCCGTCTGCTTGACGTGCTCCACCACCATGTCGTTGACCTCGGGCTGGTCGTTGCGCAGCGAGGTCAGGACCGACGGCGTGATGCGCTCCACGAGGTCCCGGATGAAACCCGCGGGCATCTCGCCGGTCTCGACAGCTGACTTGGTGGCGGTTACGGCACCGCAGCTGTCGTGGCCAAGGATCACGATCAGCGGCACCCCCAGCACTCCGATGCTGTACTCAAGCGAGCCCAGGACGGCGTCGTCAATGACCTGGCCGGCTGTGCGCACCACGAAGACGTCCCCGAGGCCGACGTCGAAGATGATTTCGGCGGCGAGGCGCGAGTCGGAGCAGCCGAAAATCACCGCGAACGGGTGCTGGGTCTCCACCAGGGACGACCGCCGGGAAGCGTTTTGGTTCGGATGCGAGGACTCGCCGTTGACGAAACGTTCGTTGCCTTCGCGCAGGCGGCGCCAGGCCAATGCAGGAGTCAGATTGGTAGCCATGCTTACTACATTAAGGCGCGGCAGTAGCTGAGGGGGAAACTGTGACGGCCGGGCTGCTGTCGAGGGACTTCACGACGGCGGCAGCAAGCGTGGCGAACTCGTCCAGCTGGGCGGCGCCGGACAGGACAACGGTGGTCCCGCGGTAGCCCAGCACCAGCGACTTCTCGCCCTTGCCCGTATCGCGAAGCTCCCAGTCCTGGCCGCCGGCGTTGCGCCTGCCCGTCACCGGAGCGTTCTTTGTCTGCTGGAGCAGCCAGGTGGGGTTGGCGCTCGCCGTCTGGACCAGGCCGATGAAGGAGCCCTTGGGCGTCAGGTAGCCGACCTCCCAGGTGGGCACGCCACTGCCGGTTCCGGCCTCCCAGCGGGCGTAATTGGGCCGGAACGCGTTGCCTGTATCCGGGGCAACGGGTGTGAATCCTGCCACATCCGCGGCATTCCTGGCGACGGCGGCGACGTCGATGTCCGGCCGGTAGCCCTCGCTCTTGGGCTGCGGATTCATCAGGACAACAGGCAGGAACGCGGCGATGCTGAGGACCAGGGCGATGATCATGCCGATCACCGAGGCGTTGGCACGCTTGGCCGCGGCAGCAGGAATGACGGGCTTTACGGGGGTGTCCGCGCTGCTGCCGGCGGGGAGGCGATGCCCTTCCGGCCCTTGCCGGCCGGAGTCTGGGCTGGTGGTTTCCTGCATGTCATTCACCCCTCCATAGTCCCCCATGGAGGACTCTGACTTCCATTCGGCGGGTCCGGACCAGGCTCGCTCCCGCGGGCGCACATTGCGCGGGAGCGTCATGCACCGCTCCGGGCGGCGGCTCCACGACTATGATCGGTATCAGAGGAATCACCATCTGCTCCCGGCAGGCGGACCCAATGATCGCCACTCGAAGAAGAGGTTTACGTGTCACCAGCGTCCATGACCCAGAAGTACTCCACGATTTCCCCGTCCCTGGCGGTGGGCAATGACGAGCCGGACCGCAACCTTGCCCTTGAACTTGTCCGCGTCACGGAGGCAGCAGCCATTGCCGGCGGCCACTGGGTGGGCTTTGGCGACAAGAACACTGCCGACGGCGCAGCCGTGGACGCCATGCGTTCCTTCCTCCAGACCGTCCACTTCAACGGCATCGTGGTGATCGGTGAAGGCGAGAAGGACGAAGCCCCCATGCTGTTCAACGGCGAACGCGTCGGAGACGGCACCGGCCCCGAGGTCGACGTCGCCGTCGACCCGATCGACGGAACCCGGCTGACGGCCCTGGGCATCAACAACGCCCTTGCCGTGCTCGCTGTCGCAGAGCGCGGCTCCAGGTTCGATCCCTCCGCGGTGTTCTACATGGAAAAGCTCGTCACCGGCCCCGAAGCAGCGGACATGGTGGACCTGCGCCTGCCCGTCAAGCAGAACCTGCACCTGATCGCCAAGGCCAAGGGCGTGAAGGTCAACCAGCTCAATGTCATGATCCTGGACCGGGACCGCCACCGCCCGCTGGTGGAGGAAATCCGCGAAGCCGGTGCACGCACCAAGTTCATCATGGA
>JABFWC010000211.1 GCA_013362385.1 Pseudarthrobacter sp. | reverse complement strand
TCGACGAAGTGGTGCACGAGTCCATGGACCTGCTCCTGGGCCTGGCATCCGACCTCGCCGACGAGGTGCCGGACCTGGACCTGGACAAGGTCCTGGAAGTTCCGGTCGTCTACGCCGCCGCCAAGGTTGGCCGCGCATCCCTGGAGCAGCCGGCCAACGGTTCGGCCCCGGACAACGAGGACCTTGAGCCGCTGTTCAAGACCATCATCGAGCACATCCCGGCTCCCACCTACAACCCGGAAGGTGTGCTGCAGGCGCACGTCACCAACCTGGACGCCTCCCCGTTCCTGGGCCGCCTCGCGCTGCTGCGCATCTACAACGGCACCCTCCGCAAGGGCCAGCAGGTTGCCTGGGCCCGCCAGAACGGTGAGCTGAAGACCGTCAAGATCACCGAACTGCTCGCCACCAAGGCGCTGGAGCGTGTGCCGGCCGAATCCGCAGGCCCCGGCGAGATCGTCGCCGTCGCCGGCATCGAGGACATCACCATCGGTGAAACCCTCACCGACGTCGAGAACCCGCAGCCGCTGCCGCTGATCACCGTTGACGATCCCGCGATCTCCATGACCATCGGTATCAACACCTCCCCGCTGGCCGGCAAGGTCAAGGGCGCCAAGGTTACTGCCCGCCAGGTGAAGGACCGCCTGGACAAGGAGCTCATCGGTAACGTCTCCATCAAGGTGCTGCCCACCGAGCGTCCCGACGCCTGGGAAGTCCAGGGCCGTGGCGAGCTCGCGCTGGCCATCCTCGTGGAGCAGATGCGCCGTGAAGGCTTCGAGCTGACCGTGGGCAAGCCGCAGGTGGTCACCAAGACGATCGACGGCAAGGTCCATGAGCCCATGGAGCACATGACCATCGACGTCCCGGAGGAGTACCTCGGCGCCGTCACGCAGCTGATGGCGGCACGCAAGGGCCGCATGACCAACATGGCCAACCACGGCACCGGCTGGTGCCGCATGGAGTTCGTCGTTCCGGCCCGCGGCCTGATCGGTTTCCGGACCCGCTTCCTCACCGACACCCGCGGTGCCGGCATCGCCGCGTCCATCTCGGAGGGCTACGAGCCGTGGGCCGGCCCCATCGAGTACCGCACCAACGGCTCCATGGTCGCCGACCGCGCCGGCGTGGTCACCCCGTTCGCCATGATCAACCTGCAGGAACGCGGCTCCTTCTTCGTCAAGCCCACCTCCGAGGTGTACGAGGGCATGATCGTGGGCGAGAACTCCCGCGCCGACGACATGGACGTCAACATCACGAAGGAAAAGAAGCTCACCAACATGCGTGCCGCTTCCTCGGACACCTTCGAGAACCTGACCCCGCCGCGCGAACTCACCCTCGAAGAGTCGCTCGAATTCGCCCGCGAGGACGAATGCGTGGAGGTGACCCCGGAAGCCATCCGCATCCGTAAGGTCATCCTCGACTCCAACGAGCGTGCCAAGGCCAACCGCGCCCGCGCCAAGGCCTAGTTACCCCTAGGTCAAAGAATGCCACCGGCTCCCATGCCGGTGGCATTCTGCGTTCCGCGGTGCGCCCCAGCCGCCCAGCTCAATGTGCAGGGGCAGTCCCTGCGCAACGAGGGACCGCATCAGTGCGCCGCCGTTTCCACATGGCCTTTCCCTGCCGCTGCTTCGGCCGCCGAAGCCGGGGAGCATGCAGTTATGCGGACAGTTGCAGAGGCCCTCGCGGCTATGGGTGGAGTCTCGGGCACCAGCGCCCTCATCCGGGCTGGGGTGTCCCGGCGAAAGCTGGAGGGAGCAGTACTGGAGGGCTCCGTCGTGAGGGTGGCGCGAGGAGTGTATGCGCTGCCAGGCGCAGATCCCGTGCTGGTTCATGCTGCCCGTCATCACGCAGTTCCCGGATGTGTGACCGCAGCAGTGTCCGCAGGGCTTTGGGTGGTCAAGGTTCCGCATCTGCCACATCTGTCCGCGAACCACGGGCGGCCAATTCCGGGCTGCGTGGTCCACCGCAGCAACGTTCCGCCAACGCACTTGGACATCGTGTGCCAGTCCCTCCGTTGCTTGCCGCCGATTGAGGCGCTGACCATCGCTGAGTCGGCGGTGAAACAGGGACTGGTTCAGCTCCCGGCCCTGCGTGAGCGGTTCCCGGCCGCTCGGGAGAAGGCCATTCTTGGCGTGGTGGCAAAGATTCGGCCCCAGTCCGGTTCCATTATCGAGACGATGGCCCGGTATCTGCTGGAGGAGGCTGGGCTCACGGTCGAGCTGCAGGTCAATATCCCGGGGATGGGCCACCTCGACCTCCTGGTGGACGGACTGCTGGGCATCGAGACGGACGGGTATGCGCACCACAGCAGCCGGGACGCCTACCGGGAGGACAGGCGGCGATGGAATGTGGGCGTTGTCCGCGGTGTGCCCACCCTGCGCGTGACCTTCGAGATGGTGCTTAACGAACCCCTGGAGTTCGTGCGGATGGTCAAGCGGGCCCTTGCCACGTACCGTTCTGCGCAGTGAAGGCCGGCTTCATTGCGCAGGGGCAGTCCCTGCGCAATGAGGGCGTCCATTACTGGGCAGGAGGGGACTGGCGGGCGGCCGGCCGGCGCCGGCGCGGGGGCGGTGGCGGGACTTCCTTGGCCGCCACCACGCGGTCAAGGGGAATGACGACGTCGGCCTGCCGGGTGCGGACGGTGCAGGAACCGGCGTCGCACCCCAGCAGGTGTCCCAGGGCGTCCGTCAGCCCGTCCTCGATCCGGTACCGCACCACCACGCGGATACCCGGTGCCGCGGAAGACAGGAAGCGGACGGGCGGAGGGACTGGCTGACTCACCAGTTCATACTAGGGTCCCGGCTAGGTTCGCGGTAACGGGCTGGGAGATAATAGGCTCAGATGTCAGACTCCGGCCGTGCTGCCGGATCGCAAGAGCCGGCGGGACGCCGGAACCCCAACGTGGAGAGGCCAGGGACGTGACGTACGTAATCGCGCAGCCGTGTGTGGATGTTAAGGACAAGGCGTGCATTGAAGAATGCCCGGTCGACTGCATCTATGAAGGCGAGCGTTCGCTGTACATCCATCCGGACGAATGCGTCGACTGTGGAGCCTGCGAACCGGTGTGCCCGGTGGAGGCCATTTACTACGAAGACGACACCCCCGACGAGTGGGCCGACTACTACAAGGCCAACGTGGAGTTCTTCGATGACCTCGGTTCCCCCGGCGGGGCGGCCAAGATCGGCAACACGGGCAAGGACCACCCGATGATTGCAGCCCTGCCCCCGCAGAACCAAGACCACTGACCGGACGGGAACCGTGACCGCAGCAGTGAACCCGTTTGGCCTGGCTCTGCCCGACTACCCGTGGGAAGCCATGGCACCGTACCTGGCGAAGGCTTCGGAACACCCCGGCGGTGCCGTCAACCTCTCCATCGGTACGCCCGTGGACCCCACGCCGGCATTGATCCTGGACGCCCTGCAAGCCGCTGCGGACGCTCCGGGATACCCCACGGTCCATGGCACCCCGGCCCTTCGCGAGGCTATCGCGGGCTGGTTCGAACGCCGCCGCGGCGTGGCCGGACTCGACCCGCGCAACATCATGCCCACTGTGGGTTCGAAGGAACTCGTGGCGTGGCTGCCGCTGCTGCTGGGCCTGAAGCCCGGAGACGTCGTCGTCCGTCCCAAGGTGGCGTACCCCACGTACGACATCGGCGCGACCCTGGCCGGCGTTACCTCCGTGGCCACGGACAACCTTGACGAACTCGATGAGGCAACCCGTTCACGGGTGCGGCTCATCTGGGTGAATTCGCCCGGCAACCCCACCGGCAGCGTGCGTGACGCGGACTCGTTGAAGGCGCTGGTGCAGCAGGCGCGCGAACTGGGTGCCGTGGTGGCCTCGGACGAATGCTATGCGGAGCTTGGCTGGGGTGCGTGGGACGTCCAGCGCGGCGGCCAGCCCGTGCCGAGCATCCTGGATCCGCGTGTAGCCGGCGGATCGCACCAGGGCCTGCTTGCGGTGTACTCACTGAGCAAGCAGTCCAACGTTGCCGGTTACCGGGCCGCCTTCATCGCCGGCGACCCGGACCTGATGCCCAACCTCGTCAACAGCCGCAAGCATGCGGGCATGATCGTGCCCTACCCGATCCAGGAAGCTATGCGGGTGGCTCTCGGCGACGATGCCCATGTGGAGGCCCAGAAGGACCTGTACCGGGGCCGCAGGGAGCGGTTGGTGCCCGCGCTGCTGGACTTCGGCCTGGAGATCAAGGAATCCGACGCCGGACTATACCTTTGGTCGACGGCGGGGGAGGGCACCTGGGACACCGTGGCCCGCCTCGCCGGGCGAGGCATCGTGGTGGGCCCCGGCGTCTTCTACGGCGAAGCCGGCAACGGGTACGTCCGCGTTGCCCTCACCGGCACCGACGAGCGGATCGATGCGGCCGTCGCCCGTCTTGCGGGGCAAGAGGCCAGGTAATATTGCTGTGACTCGCGCCACATCGGAGGCATTTTAGGCCCCATCGGGCCGTCTTGGATTAGTGACACCCGGCAAGGAGCGGTACTTTTTAACTGATCAATGGTGGCTTTCTACAAGAAGGCAGCCCGGGTGTTGGAACCTGTGTCCTCAGGTGCAGTGCGCGGCTCACCTGATATTGGATCAAGCTTTCGACAGAGGCCAAAGGCGCCTCATGAAGGGGACTCCATGACTGAGACCAACAATGCTGCGACCCTGCTCCACGCAGGTGGAGAGCTCAAGCTCCCGCGCATCCAGGTTGTTGAAGGGAACGAAGGTTACGACGTCTCCAAGCTGCTGAAGCAGACCGGTGCCGTCACCTTCGACCCCGGCTTCATGAACACCGCAGCAACCACCTCGGCAATCACCTACATCGATGGCGATGCCGGCATCCTGCGCTACCGCGGATACCCCATCGAACAGCTGGCCCAGCACTCCAGCTTCCTCGAGGTGTCCTACCTGCTGATCTACGGCAACCTGCCCACTCCCGCCGAGCTGGACGAGTTCGACCAGAAGATCCGCCGCCACACCCTCCTCCACGAGGAGCTCAAGGGCTTCTTCGGCGGCTTCCCCCGCGACGCGCACCCCATGCCGGTACTGTCCTCGGCCGTCTCCGCGCTGTCCACGTTCTACCAGGACTCCCTGGACCCGTTCAACGCCGAGCAGGTGGAGGTCTCCACCATCCGCCTGATGGCCAAGCTGCCGGTCATCGCCGCCTACGCGCACAAGAAGTCCATCGGACAGCCCATGCTGTACCCGGACAACTCCATGAACCTGGTGGAGAACTTCCTGCGCCTGAGCTTCGGCCTGCCTGCCGAGCAGTACGAGCTGGACCCGGTCATCGTCAAGGCGCTGGACCTACTGCTTATCCTGCACGCGGACCACGAGCAGAACTGCTCCA
>JABFWC010000228.1 GCA_013362385.1 Pseudarthrobacter sp. | reverse complement strand
GGGTCGCCGGCGGGGTGGTCCAGTTCCTGCGAGGTGGCTCCGGGGTGCGGGGCGAAGACCGGCACGCTGGCGCGCTGGCCGACCACCTGGAGCTGGGTGACGGCGTTGGGGCGCTGCAGGTCGCAGGCCACGAGCAGGGGGCTGTGGCCCTGCGACTTCAGCCACTTCGACAGCTTGCCGGCGAGGGTGGTCTTACCGGCACCCTGGAGGCCTGCGAGCATGATGATGGTGGGGCCGTTCTTGGCCAGCCGGATCCGGCGGGTTTCGCCGCCGAGGATCTCCACGAGTTCGTCGTTGACGATCTTGACGATCTGCTGGCTGGGGTTCAGCGCTGCCGAGACCTCGGCACCGAGTGCGCGTTCGCGTACCCGGCCGGTGAATTCGCGCACGACGGGAACGGCGACGTCCGCATCCAGCAGGGCACGGCGAATCTCCCTGACGGTGGCATCGACGTCGGCCTCCGTGAGGCGGCCCTTGCCGCGGAGATTCTTGAAGGTTGCTGTCAACCGGTCAGAGAGTGAATTGAACACGCGCCGTGAACTTCTTTCAGGAGATGATCGGGACTCGACTATCTAGGGTACCAAGTCGGGCCCGGTAGGTGGCATGCTGGCCAAATGACGAGCCAGACAACAGAGAAGACCGAGCCAACAGTGAAGACCCTGCTCATCCTTGGTGCATCCGGCGACCTCACCGGGCGGCTGCTGCTGCCCGGGCTGGCCCGCCTGGTCGCGGCCGGCCGCACGAAGGGGCTGCGGCTGGTGGGCGCCGGGTCCGATCCCTGGACACCCGGGCAGTGGCGGGAGCGGGTGCAGGCCTCCTTCGGCGCTGCCGCCGGCGCTGCCGATGCCAGCGGGAAGGAGGCCCTCGAGGCGCTGCAGAAGGACACGGTCTACCACCAGCTGGACGTGACGGCCCCGGGAGCCCTGGCACGGCTGCTCAAGGACGCGCCGGGACCGGTGGCGGTCTACTTCGCGCTTCCGCCGCGGATCAGCCAGACCGCGTGCGAGGTGCTCCGTCCCGAGGACGTCCCGGAGGGCACCCGCCTGGTGATGGAAAAACCGTTCGGATCAAGCGAGGACTCGGCCCGCTCCCTAAACCGGACCCTGTCGCGCCTGGTCCCGGAGGAGCACATCCACCGGGTGGACCATTTCCTGGGCAAGGCCACGGTCCTGAACATCCTCGGACTGCGGTTCGCCAACAACTTCCTCGAGCCGGTGTGGAACCGGCAGCATGTGCAGAAGGTGGAGATCTTCTTCGACGAGGACCTGGCACTGGAAGGCCGGGCCCGCTACTACGACGGCGCCGGTGCCCTGCGCGACATGATCCAAAGCCACCTCCTGCAGGTCATGGCCCTCATGGCCATCGAGCCGCCGGCCACGATCGGCGAGCGGGACCTTCGCGATGCGGTCTCCGCGGTCCTGCGCGCCAGCAGCGTGGGCGCACCCTTCACCCGGACCACCCGCCGCGCGCGCTACACGGCAGGATCCGTCGCAGGGAAGGACGTGCCGGACTACGCCAGGGAGGAGGGCGTGGATGCCGCCCGCGAAACCGAGACCCTGGCCGAGATCCAGGTGGGCATCGACAACTGGCGCTGGAAAGGCGTGCCGTTCATCCTGCGCTCCGGCAAAGCACTCGGTGACCGGCGCAAGGAAGCCGTCGTGACCTTCCTGCCCGTCCCGCATCTGCCCAAGGGCTTCACGGGCGTGGACTCCCCCAACCAGCTGCGGATCGGTTTCGGCCCGGACACCCTGGAGTTCGACGTCGACGTCAACGGTCCCGGAAACATCTTCAGCCTCGGCCGGGTCACCCTCGAGGCCGAACTGAGCGCCTCCGACCTCCTCCCCTACGGCGAAGTGCTCGAGGGCGTCCTGACCGGCGACCCGCTCCTGTCCGTCCGAAGCGACACTGCCGAGGACTGCTGGCGGATCGTGGAGCCGGTGCTGAAGGCCTGGGAGCAGGGAAAGGTCCCGCTGGAAGAGTACGACGCCGGCTCGGCCGGGCCTGCCTCCTGGCCCACCAACCGTGCTGAGGCGGGGCAGTCCGCGGCCGCGGAGGGCCGGCACCGTTAAAGCGCCGGCACCGTTAAAGCGGCCGGCACCGTTAAAGCACAGGACGGGCGGGAACCTTTCGGTTCCCGCCCGTCCTGTCCTTTCGCCAGCTGGACAGTGCCCCTGCTGGACGGGTGCCCTTGCTGGAAGGTGCCCTTCCTGGACATGCCCTGGCTGGCTGGCGCTTCCGCCTAGATCGCGGCCACTCCGCGTTCGCCGGTGCGGACCCGCACTGCCTCGTGGACGTCGATGGTCCAGACCTTTCCATCTCCGGCCCGGCCGGTGTTGGAGCTGGCAATGATGACGTCCAGGATGTCATCCGCCTGTTCGTCGGTGGCCAGGACTTCCACCCGGATCTTCGGCAGCAGGTCCACGTTGTACTCCGCTCCGCGGTAGACCTCGGTGTAGCCTCGCTGCCGTCCGTAGCCGCTGGCTGCGCTGACCGTCAGGCCCTGCACGCCGTAGGCTTCCAGCCCTTCCCGGATGGATTCGAGCTTTTCCGGCCTGACGATTGCGGTGATCAGTTTCATGCCCCCACGCTTTCCTTACCTGTTGCTGACTGTGTCTTCTGGGCACCGGCTGCCTGGGCAACGTCCGCCTGGGTCTTGCCGGTAATCATGTCGTGGAGCGGCTGGAAGCTTCCGCCGTGGCCGCTGAGGCCGAATTCGTAGGCGGTCTCTGCGTGCAGGCTGAGGTCCACACCCACCGTTTCCTGTTCCTGGGAGACCCGGAAGCCCATGGTCTTGTGGATGGCCAGCGCGATGATGGCCGTCAGGACTGCGGAGTAAGCGATGGAGATGCCGGCTGCTGCCAGCTGGGCCCACAGCTGTGCCAGGCCGCCGCCGTAGAAGAGGCCGCCGCCCACACCGTCGGCGGGCAGGGCGATGAAGCCCAGGGACACGGTGCCGATGATGCCGGAGACCAGGTGGACGCCGACGACGTCGAGGGAGTCGTCGAAGCCCCAGCGGAACTTCAGGCCGACGGCGAGTGCGGACGCAACACCGGCGACGACGCCAAGGCCGAGGGCGCCGACAGGGCTGACGTTGGCACAGGCCGGGGTGATGGCCACGAGGCCGGCGACGACGCCGGAAGCCGCACCGAGGGAGGTGGGGTGGCCGTCGCGGATGCGCTCGGTGACAAGCCAGCCGAGCATGGCAGCGGCCGGCGCCGCGAGGGTGTTGACCCAGATCAGGCCGCCCTGCTCGGCAGTGGTGGCTGCGCCGCCGTTGAAGCCGAACCAGCCGAACCACAGAATGGCGGCGCCGAGCATGACGAACGGGATGTTGTGCGGGCGGTGGTTGGGGTCCTTGCCGAAGCCCTTGCGGTTGCCGATGATGAGGACGAGGATCAGCGCGGCTACACCGGCGTTGATATGGACAACGGTGCCGCCGGCGAAGTCGATCGCGGGTCCCAGCGCCTTGCCGATGGCCCCTTCGGGACCGAACAGCCCGCCGCCCCAGACCATGTAGGCCAGCGGGCAGTACACCAGGGTCACCCAGATGGGGACGAACACGGACCAGGCACCGAACTTGGCACGGTCGGCGATGGCACCGCTGATCAGGGCCACAGTGATGATGGCGAAGGTGGCCGCGTAGCCGACCTTGATGAGCCCGTCGGGCGTGGTGATCCCTTCAAGGCCGAACGTGGCGAACGGGTTGCCCACGATTTCCAGGAATCCTTCACCGGAGCTCATGGAGGCTCCCCACAGGACCCACACAACGCCGACCATGCCGATGGAGATGAAGCTCATCATCATCATGTTCAGCGCTGCCTTGGCGCGGGTCATCCCGCCGTAGAAAAATGCCAGACCGGGTGTCATGAACAGCACGAGCGCTGCCGCCACCATGACCCAAACGTGACCTGCGGTAAGTTCCATGGTGCACGTCCTCTCTCATCGAATCTTGCGGATTGCTCCGCCTGCCAACGCCTTTTTGCGTCCTGTAAAGAGTGTGTCGTTGGCGTGTTTCGCCCGCGGAGGATTTAGATTGCCGGTCTGTTACAACAACCTCTAGGAAGTAAATGGTGCATATCCGCTTTGTTACGGTTATGTTTCCGCATTCGCGCAGCCACCCCGCTTCCTGTTCAGCAAGGACTTTCGCCCCATGACGGCATCACCCCGCGTAAGCGGCGCCACTTCAAGGATCCTGGCCCGCCTCCGGCCGCAGCGGGAGAAGCTTCCCCGCGACATCATGGTGATGCTGGCCGCAGCGTTCCTGATCGCGCTTGGATTCGGGCTTGTTGCCCCCGTATTACCGCAATTCGCCACAACCTTCGGCGTCGGGAACACCGAAGCGGCGGTGATCGTGGCGATCTTCGCCTTCATGCGCCTGGCTTTCGCACCCGCCGGGGGCGCCCTGATCGGCCGGCTCGGCGAGCGGCCCGTCTACGTGGCGGGACTGCTGGTGGTGGCGGCGTCAACGGCGGCATGTGCGTTTGCCCAGGACTACTGGCAGTTGCTGCTGTTCCGCGGACTCGGCGGTGCCGGTTCAGTGATGTTCACCGTGGCGTCGATGGCGCTGGTGGTCCGCCTCGCGCCGCCTAGGAGCAGGGGCCGGGTTTCGGGCGCCTACGCGTCAGCGTTCCTCATCGGTAACGTGTGCGGGCCGATCGTGGGCGGGCTGCTGGCCGGACTGGGCCTTCGGGTCCCGTTCCTGGCCTATGCCGCCGCCCTGGTCGTGGCCGCGCTCGTGGTGCAGACCCAGCTCAGCCACCAGCGCCGCGGCGCCGACGGAGCGCCAAAGCGGGCGCCGGCGGTGGGGTTTGGCGAAGCCCTGGCGGCCGGGGCCTACCGGTCGGCGCTCCTGTCCAGCTTCGCCAACGGCTGGGCCACGTTCGGGGTCAGGATGGCGACGGTGCCGCTGTTCGCGGCCGCCGCGTTCGGTGCGGGGCCGCAGGCAGCGGGCCTTGCGCTGGCGGTCTTCGCCGCCGGGAACGCAGCCGCGCTCAGCTTCTCCGGCCGGCTGGCGGATTCGCTGGGCCGCAAACCCATGATGGTGTCCGGGCTGCTGGTGGCTGCCCTGTCCACGGCAGCCATCGGCACCACCCACGACCTGCCCTGGTTCCTGGCGGCGTCGACGCTGGCGGGCGTCGGCTCGGGCCTGTTCGGCCCCGCCCAGCAGGCTGCCGTGGCGGACGTCATCGGCAGCGACCGGTCCGGGGGAAAGGTGCTGGCCGTCTACCAGATGACGTCCGACGTCGGGGCCATCGTAGGGCCCGTGGCGGCCGGGCTGCTCGCCGACAGGCTGGGATTTGGCTGGGCGTTCGGTGTGACCGGCGGCGTCATGCTGGTCGCTGCTGCCGGCTGGCGGGCCACCCGCGAACCCCTGCGCAC
>JABFWC010000108.1 GCA_013362385.1 Pseudarthrobacter sp. | reverse complement strand
GAAGCGAACGAACCACGGTCAGTCCCGGTGGTCCCGTTCTCATCCGTCGTGTTCTGGATCGTGCTCGCCACACCAGCGTTCGCACCCAGGTTCACACCCAGGTCCGCCGCCGAAGCGAACGAACCACGGTCAGTTCCGGTGGTGCCGCTGTTCCGGGCGGTGGCGGTGTTCTGGATCGTGCTCGCCCCACGGGCGTTGGCGCCCAGGTTCAGGTTCGAGGCTGCGGAGCCACGCTCGGCCCCGGTAGTTCCGGTGCTGCTGGTGGTGTTGTTCTGGATGGTGCTGGCCACACCGGCGTTAGCGCCCAGGTTCAGGCCAAGGTTCGAGGCGATGCTCTCGTGGTTGGCCGTCGAGGACGTGGAGGTGATGCTGGTGTGGTTCTGCGTGCCGATACCAAGACCGGCGCCGGTGGTGGTGCCGGTGTCGGCTGAGGCCGCTCCTGCGCCGAGGACGAGGACGCCGCCAGCGAAAACTGCGGCGCAAAGGGTGTTGCGGACAAATGAATGCATGACTGTTTTTCCTCACATGGAATGAATGTTTGGTCCGGCCAAACGGGCCGGGTATGCCTGTATATGCCGCGGCATTTAGGTGCGCAGCGCGGGCATCATCAATCCGGTGAGAATCCAGGGTCCTGGTTTGCGGGCCCCCGGAGGACGAAGCTGAAAAGGGATCCATCGCCGCCCTGGGTCATGGGCAGGATGAAACGGTAGGAAAGATCCACTGCAGCCTGTCCACCGGCGCCAGTGTGCCCCGATGCGCCGGCCCTGCCGGACACCGGTGAGTACACCGGCGCCGTTGCGGGCACGTGTCCGCCAGGAAGCCGGACAGGGCTCTGAGGCGAGGCGCCGCCCTCATCCATCGACGCCCCACCACGCGGGGCGATCACATCCGCAATGCCCGTAGGCAGAGGGGAGTGCACGGTGGCGGATGGGTCAGCGCCGCGCAGGGAAGTGTTAGCCGTAACGGGTGCAACTGTGGTGGTCGCTGTGGCGGGCGGTGCCCCGCCTGGGATGCCGCTTATAGGTCCGGTGACTGCCGCTGCCGTGAGGCCGGTAATCAAACCTGTAACGGGGCGAGTGACGGCGTCCACCGGGCTCAGGACGCTGCCCGCAAGCCCCGTGACCGGGGCAAGGAGCGGCTGGGCGGTGCCGGAGACGAGTTGGGCGACGGGTGCTGTGACCGGGGCCACGACCGCGTCGGCCAGGTCCGTGACCGGGGCAAGGAGCGGCTGGGCAGTGCCGGCGATAAGTTGGGCGACGGGCGCGCTGGGTTGCCGTACGGGAGCGGCGGCCGGGGCAGTCCCGCCCACGGGCTGGGCCGCTGTTGCGGGCCCCTGGACGGTGGAGGGCGTTGTTGTCCTCTGTGGTGCTGGTTCTGTCCGGGGCTGAACCGCGGTGATGAGTGGTTTCATGGGTGCAGTCAGGGATGGGACGAGTCCCGTGGCCGTGTGCGGGCTCTCACCAGGTGGTGGTGCCGGGGAAGCGTGGGCGCTGCCCGCGCCGAAGATAATCCAGCACATGGCGAAGAGGCCACCGACCAGGAGCAGGCGGAGGGCAGGGGCGATGTTCAGGGTCGTGCGGTCCATCCCACCTCCCATCAACTGCCGGAGTCCACGGTCACATACTTTTCGTGCCCGACACTGTTATCGACGGGCACGAAGCCGCGGTGAGAACTCGCCGCCGCGTTATGCGTTGAAAGTGTTTCGATGCCGGGCCGGTTCCGGATGGGTCGGTCTCTAAGAAGGATCAATACCCTGATCACCTGGCCTGGGATTCATGCCCTTCCTCAACCTCTCCCGGTCGCGGTACCGTATCAGTGATCATGGCCGGTTTGGCTGTGGCGACGAGGGCGTCGCAGCGCTGGGGTGCGCTAGAGGACTGAGTCCTGCCCCCGCCATTTTCATGTGAATGGCAGGAGATTGTTCCATGTTTGAACAGCGTTTCATTGTTGATGCTATTTCCCGCAGTGCCGAAAACGCGGTGGACCGTCGACGGTTCTTCCGTGCCGCGGGTCTAAGCGGTATCACGGCCGGGGCGGCGTTCGTCGCTGCGTCCGCGGCCGCTTCCCCGGCCGTCGCGGAGGAGGACGGGGCGCCCAGTGACGGGGCGATCCTTAACTTCGCCCTGAACCTGGAATATCTGGAGGCCGAGTTTTACCTCCGCGCTGTCACCGGCACAGGTCTGCCCGACAACATGACGACCGGCACCGGACGGCGCGGCCCGGTCATTGGTGGGCGTGCCGTGCCGTTCAAGACCCCTCTGATCAAAAAGTATGCGCAGGAAATCGCCGGGGACGAAAAAACCCACGTCGCGTTCCTGCGCAGTGCGTTGGGATCTGCGGCGGTGGCACGGCCCCGGATCAGCCTTGACGACAGCTTCACCGCCGCCGCCCGCGCCGCCGGGCTGATCGGCCCCCACGATAAGTTCGATGTCTACGCCAACGAAGTGAACTTCCTCTTCGGGGCGTTCATCTTCGAGGACGTGGGCGTCACGGCCTACAAGGGAGCCGCCCCGCTGATCAGCAATAAGACCTACCTCGAAGCCGCCGCGGGCCTGCTGGCTGTGGAGGCCTACCACGCAGGGATCATCCGCACGACCCTTTACGCCCTGGGGGTTGAAACGCCTGCGATCTACACCACCGTGCAGAAAATCTCGGACGCCCGCGACAGCCTGGACGGGACAACGGATCTGGACCAGGGCATCGGCACCGCAGCTGTGGCCAACCTGGTACCCACGGACGCGAACGGGCTCGCCTTCAGCCGCACCGCTGCCCAGGTGTTGAACATCGCCTACCTCGATCCCGAGCAGGTCACCTCAGGTGGGTTCTTCCCGGCCGGGGTCAATGGAACCATCAACACCAGCGGCGATAACGACACGGACTAAGACCAACCAACGGCGTCCGCGTTGCGGGTTGCCTCCGGCTGTCCCCGGGTACCAACTCACCCGGGGACAGCCGAGCCAAGGGATTACGGGAGACAAAACCCGCCAGTCCTGTCCCTGGCGGAACCGCCGGCGCGTTGAGGATTCTGAACCGGGATTTTCCACGAGAGGGGCGTCGCTGCCGTTTCTTTATTCGGAGCCGTTGTCCTGCGCTTCGAGGTGTTTTGCCATGGCTTCCACGGCCTGGTTCCAGCGAACTGCAAGGGCTTGTCTGCTCAACGGTTCGAACATGCCGGTCAGAACTCTTTCAACTGCATCATAGGCGGCGTCTTTGACCCGTTCCTGCGCCGCGGGACTGTAATAGTTCATGACCGTAATTCGAGACGGCGGCACCAAAAGATGGTCTGCCTTGATCGGCTGATCCGGCCGTGACCACGCCCCGCGTGGGACGATCGCACTGGACGGGCTGCATGGATGACCTCGATAGAGGATCTCACCGTGAGGCTACGGCCACTGCCACTGCCACACCGGTCCCGTCGGCTGGATCTCGAGCCGCTACCTGACGGACCACACCCGCCGCCACAAGGCCGAACAGTCCCGGACCGGTGCCATCGAAACCGTGGTGCACCCGCTGCCACATGACACCACCAACCAACACCGGGTTTAGCGGCCAGTGCGTCCGGAGACGCTGTACCGCCCATTGCCGTGAGTACTGCACCCCTAGAGGACGGCGGCGACCGGTCCAGCTATCGTCCAGGGATTTGTGGTGGCGGTGGTGGGCAACGTTGTTCTGGTCCCGAGACGGAGGTCGCGGCGCCCGGACGGGCGAACGCGGCAAGGATGCTGACGGCTTCGGCCAAGACCTAGCCCCTGGCCGGGGCCAGTGGCTCATCGGGGAGCTGGGCCGTTGTTGCCGCCGCGGGGGGCGCGGTTCATGCCTGGGTCGCGCGGATGGTGGTGCGGCGGTTAATGGTCTTGTCCTGGGAGAGGCCTACGCCGAGCAGGAGTACGGCGCTGGCCAGGTGCAGGCCCGTTATCGGCGCCTTTAGACCAAGGCGCGCGCTCCAAGGGCTCTGCGGCCTTGCGCCTGCGTGGGGACCCACCATGCAAAGGGACCCGCGACGCAGGACGTGTGGGTGACCCGTCCGCGGTGGAACCGGTCACGAATAACCGGTGGCGGGCGATATGGTGTCGGCCATGACTACCCTTTTGGAAGGTGTGTGCTTCATGGGACGGATAAGCGTGCCGCCACGATCTGCCACGCACCGGATGCTGGTGCCGGCTCTTGCCGGGCTGTCGATACTGGTCCTGGCCGGATGCGGCGCCGGTCCCGGCACGGCGGTGTCCGCGCCCAGCGCTTCGGTGTCAGCCCCCAGTGCTGATGCCGGTGCCGGTACCCCGACAGCGTCGCCGACTGATCTTCCCGTTGCCGCCGCCGGTGGGCCGTCGGCTGCGGCGTTGATGGTGTGCAGCAAGGAAATCCAGGAGAAAGTCGTGCAGATCCTGGCCCTCGACTCTGCCCCGGGCAACGGGGCAACCTGGGCGGACAAGCTCTTTACCTGCACCTATGCGCTGCCGGCCGGTTCGCTCGTGCTCTCGGTCAAAGAAGCCGCGGACCCGGACGCCGCGCACGCCTACCTTCAGGAGCTGCAGCGGTCCAGGGCTGGGGCCGCCCCGATCGAGGGGCTGGCGAACCTGGGATTCCAGGCCTTCCAAACCCCCGCTTCCGCTGTCTTCGTCAAAGACAACTTCGTGTTGACAGTGGACGCGGCAGCGCTGCCGGAACCGCTGGGACCCCACGAGGTCACCCGCGCGGCGTTCGCCTACCAGGTCGCCACCACGGTCCTGGCCTGCTGGTCCGAATAACCACTCCGGCCCCAGCCCGGGAACTGCACCGCCCTGGCCGCTTCTGTGGGCAGGGCAGCGGTCTCAGGGCCGGTGAAAAAGTTTCCAAGGACTTGACCAATCCGTGACGCGGGGCACAACGAACCGTTAGTGTCACAGTCATGGGCGTGCCCATCTGGGGGAGCGTTCATCATCAATGGAGGAAAAGAATCATGAAGAAATCTGCTTTCCTGATCGCCCCGGCCCTGGCCCTGGGCGCCCTCGCACTTTCCGTCAGCCCGGCCCTGGCCGCGGATGGCACGAACTACCAGGCGAACCTCGCCGCGATCAACGGCAGTAATGCCTCCGGTTCGGTCATGATTACCGTCAACGGCGATCAGGCCACCGTCACCGAAAAAGTCTCCGGTCTCGCCGCTGAGTTCAACGGCGCCCCCTACCCGCACGTCCAGCACATTCACATCGGCGCCAAGGGCACCTGCCCGGACATGTCCGCCGACACCAGCAAGGACGGCGTCATCAGCACCACCGAAGGCGCCCCCTTCTACGGCGGCATCGGCACGACCCTCTCCACCAGCGGGGACACCAGCCCCGCAGCCGGCACCGACCTGAAGGTCGCCGGCATGGGTGCCTCCTACACCTACAACCGGACCTTCACCCTGGACGCCAAGACCG
>JABFWC010000145.1 GCA_013362385.1 Pseudarthrobacter sp. | reverse complement strand
GCCACGAGGATCGAGGCCACGGGGACAACGGCAGCGGCGCGCGCGGCCACCGGCCCGGAGCACGACGACGGCCACATCCATTCCGGGGACATCGCGGACACCGGGGCGCTCGCCGCAGCCGCGCTCGAGGAACGCAGCCGGCGGGCCGCCGTCGAGCCCCCGGCTGGCCCGGCTGAACCGCCCACCCGGCGGGGCAGGCGGGCCGACCGCGGCTGACGGCAGCGGCCTACTGGTAGTCGGCGAGCCAGAGGTCCGGGCCGAAGACTTCGTACTGGATGTCCTTCGCGCGGACCCCCGTACTGA
Organism: Pseudarthrobacter sp.; assembly: GCA_013362385.1. Taxonomy (GTDB): domain Bacteria; phylum Actinomycetota; class Actinomycetes; order Actinomycetales; family Micrococcaceae; genus Arthrobacter. The sequence goes on along the minus strand of JABFWC010000145.1, from coordinate 5,095 downwards.
CCAGGGCGCTGCGCACCGACTGCATGAACGGCACCGGGCCGCGGGACAGCAGGTGGTCCGGCAGGTGCGTAGGGTCGTTGACAAGGAAGCCGGCGAAGGCGGCAATGGAGCCGGCGAGCGCCTGTTGCTGCCTGCCGTCGGCCTGGTTGCCGCGGTTGAACAGGCCGTCGAGCAGTTCGGGGTGCTCCTGGAACATGTGCCGGTAGAAACGCCCGGCGATCTCCTGGATGTTCTCGCCGACGACGGGAAGGGTCGCATGGATCACGGGGTATGAGGTGTCCGAAAGCATGGCTGTGACTCCTTCGACCGTCCCGCCTGGTTGTCCGTCCCGCGCAACGCTAGCACCGGGCGGAAACCCGGAACAGGTCTTTTGGCACTCGACGCAACCCTCGATTTGCCCGGCTTTGCAACAATGGACAGGTGACTGTTGCAGCAACTCCTCCCGCCCCGAAGCTGGAACTCCCGCCCCTGAAGCTGGGTCCCATCACCGTGGACACGCCGGTGATCCTGGCTCCCATGGCCGGCATCACCAATTCCGCCTTCCGCAGGCTTTGCCGCGAATACGGCGGCGGCATGTACGTGGCGGAGATGGTCACCTCGCGCGCGCTGGTGGAACGGACCCCCGAGTCGCTCCGGATCATTTCCCACGACGACGACGAGAAGGTACGGTCCGTCCAGCTGTACGGCGTGGACCCCGGCACTGTGGGCTCCGCCGTGCGGATGCTGGTGGAGGAGGACCGGGCCGACCACATCGACCTGAACTTCGGCTGCCCCGTCCCCAAGGTCACCCGGCGCGGCGGCGGGTCCGCGCTGCCATGGAAGATTGACCTCTTCACCGCGATCGTGCAGACCGCCGTCAAGGAAGCTGCCAAGGGCAACGTCCCCCTGACCATCAAGATGCGCAAGGGGATCGACGACGACCACCTGACCTACCTCGACGCCGGCCGCATCGCCCGCGATTCGGGCGTCGCCGCCGTGGCCCTTCACGGCCGTACCGCGGCGCAGTTCTACTCCGGCCAGGCCGACTGGTCCGCGATCGCACGGCTGCGCGAGGCGCTGCCGGACATCCCGGTGCTCGGCAACGGCGACATCTGGTCCGCCGAGGACGCCGTCCGGATGGTCCGGGAGACCGGCGTCGACGGCGTGGTGGTGGGCCGCGGCTGCCAGGGCCGGCCCTGGCTGTTCGGAGACCTGCAGGCTGCCTTCGAAGGCAGCGACGTCCGGCACCGGCCCAACCTGCGCCAGGTGGCCGAGGGCGTGTACCGCCACGCCGAGCTGATGGTGGAGACCTTCGGCGACGAGGGCAAGGCGCTGCGGGAAATCCGCAAGCACATCGCCTGGTACTTTAAGGGCTATGTGGTGGGCGGGGAGTTGCGCACCCGGCTGGCGCTGGTCACCAGCCTGGAGGTGCTCCGCGATACCCTCGCAGAACTGGACCTGGACTCGCCGTACCCGGGCGTGGACGCCGAGGGCCCCCGCGGCCGTGCCGGCACCCCGAAGAAACCGGCCCTGCCCAAGGACTGGCTGGATTCGCGGGCGTTGAACGACGAACAGTCCCGTGACATCGCCGCCGCCGAACTGGACGTCTCCGGTGGCTGAGGCCCGCACGGCGGCAGCGGTGCTTCCCGGCTACGGTGCCCACGACTCCGCCCGCTGGGTGGAGGAGCCGCCCAAGAGCACCTACCGCTCCGACTTCGAGCGGGACCGGGCCCGCGTGCTGCACTCCTCGGCCCTGCGCCGCCTGGGCGCCAAGACGCAGGTGGTGGCACCGGACACGGACGACTTCGTCCGGACCCGGCTCACCCACAGCCTGGAGGTGGCCCAGGTGGGGCGCGAACTGGGCCGGGCGCTGGGCTGCGATCCTGACGTCGTGGACACCGCCTGCCTCAGCCATGACCTGGGGCACCCGCCCTTCGGGCACAACGGCGAATCGGCACTTAACGAGGTGGCGCACGCCATCGGCGGTTTCGAGGGCAACGCCCAGACCCTCCGCCTGCTCACCCGGCTCGAGCCCAAGGTGCTCACGGCTGACGGGCAGCCTGCCGGACTGAACCTCACGCGGGCCAGCCTGGACGCGGCGTCGAAATATCCCTGGTCAGCTCTGGAAGCGCCGGTGATCCACGGCCAGCGGACCAGCAAGTTCGGCGCCTATGAAGACGACCTGCCCATCTTCAACTGGATCCGCGAAGGGGCTCCGGAACGCCGGACCTGCCTGGAGGCCCAGGTGATGGACCTGGCGGACGATATTTCCTACTCGGTGCACGACGTGGAGGACGCGATCGTTGCCGGCCACTTCCAGCTCGGCTGGATGGACAACCCCGACCATCGCGCCCGGGTGGTGGGCTACGCCAAGCAGTGGTACCTGCCGCACAACGACCCCGCCGCCATCGATGCCGCCCTGGCCCGGCTGGAGGCCACCGATGTCTGGGTCCGGGAGGCGGACGGCAGCCGCAAGGCTATGGCCGCGCTGAAGAACATGACCAGCCAGCTGATCGGCAGGTTCTGCCAGAGCGCCCTGGAGACCACCCGCGCCGTGTACGGGCCGGAGAAGCTCACCCGCTACAACGCCGAGCTCATGGTCCCGGACGAGACGGTGATGGAGATCGCGGTGATGAAGGGCCTGGCCACCACCTTCGTGATGACCACCGAGCACCGGCAGCCCATCTACGAGCGGCAGCGCGAGGTGCTGCACGCCCTGGTCACCGCCCTGAGCGCCACGGGCGACCGGCACCTGGAACCGATGTTCGCGGCGGACTGGCGGGCCGCCGTCGACGACGCTGCCCGCCTGCGCGTGGTCATCGACCAGGTGGCATCGCTGACCGACGGGTCCGCCCTGGCCATGTACGAGCGACTGGTGGGGAGCCTGCCGTCGCTGTGGTGACCGGCATTACCTGCCGCGGTTGGGTGTCGTACCGCGGGACTAGGATTACTCTGTGGCTGGGCTGATCAAACGCGAAGATATCGACGAAGTACGCCAGCGCACGGACATCAAGGAAGTAGTCGACGGCTACGTCACGCTCAAGGGTGCCGGGCTGGGAACGTTCAAGGGCCTGTGCCCCTTCCACGACGAGCGCTCGCCATCCTTTACCGTCCGCCCGCAGGTCGGCAGGTACCACTGCTTCGGCTGCGGCGAGGACGGCGACGTCATCGCCTTCGTCCAGAAGCAGGACCACAGCTCCTTCCAGGAAGCCGTGGAGAAGCTCGCCGCCCGCATCGGCTACGAGCTCCGCTACGAGGACGGCGGAACCGGGCCCAAGCGCGAGGAAGTGGGGCGCCGGCAACGGCTTCTGGACGCCCACAAGATTGCCGATGAATTCTTCCGCGCCCAGCTGCTCACCCCCGGCGCGTCCGAGGCCCGGACGTTCCTGCACGGGCGCGGCTTCGACCGGGCAGCCGCCGAACACTTCGGCTGCGGTTACGCCCCCCAGGGGTGGGACGCGCTGCTTAAGCACCTGCGCGGCCGCGGCTTCACGGACGCCGAGCTGAAGCTCACGGGCATGTTCTCCGAAGGCAACCGCGGCATCTACGACCGCTTCCGCGGCCGGCTCATCTGGCCCATCAAGGACATCGCCGGCGACACCATCGGCTTCGGCGCCCGGAAGCTCTTCGAGGAGGACCAGGGGCCGAAGTACCTCAACACCCCGGAAACCACGCTCTACAAGAAGTCCCAGGTCCTGTACGGCATCGACCTCGCCAAGCGCAGCATCGCCAAGGACCGCCAGTTGGTGGTCGTGGAGGGCTATACGGACGTCATGGCCTGCCATCTGGCAGGAATCACGACGGCGGTGGCCACCTGCGGGACGGCGTTCGGCACCGAACACATCAAGGTCGCCCGGCGGCTTTTGTCCGACGACGGCACCGGGGGAGAGGTGGTGTTCACCTTTGACGGCGACGCCGCCGGGCAGAAGGCTGCCCTGCGGGCCTTCGAGGAGGACCAGCGTTTCACCGCCCAGACGTACGTGGCCGTGGAGCCCACCGGGGCCGATCCCTGCGACCTTCGCCTCAGCAGGGGCGACGAGGCCGTCCACGCCCTGATCCAGTCCCGCCGGCCGCTGTTCGAATTCGCCATCCGCACCACGCTGAAGCAGTTCAACCTGGACACCGTCGAAGGCCGCGTACAGGGCTTGAAGGCCTCCGTGCCGGTGGTTGCGGCCATCCGTGATGCCTCAACCCGGACGGGCTACTGCCAGGCGCTGACGGGCTGGCTGGGCATGCCGGACCCCAACGAGGTGCTCCGCCTGGTCACGGCGGAAGTGAAGAATGCCGCCAGGCGCGGCGACCAGGGCCGTCCGGCGGCGTCCGCTCCCCAGGCTGCCGGTGCACCCGGCCCCGGTGCCTCCAACCGGGCCGGTGCGTACCCTGCCACCGGCCCCGGTGGCGGTCCGGGCGTAGCTGACGGCCCGTCGTCGGGCGCTGTGCCGTCCTTCCACCGCCCGGACCCCCGGGATCCGGTGGCATCCATGGAGCGGCAGGCGCTGGAAGTGGCGCTGCAGCAGCCCTCCCTGCTGGCGGGCGCGGTCTGGGACCGCTTCGCGGCCGCCCGGTTCGCCACACCCGCCTTCCAGGCCGTCCACGACGCCATGCGGGCCACCGGCGCCGGGCTGACGGTGGATCCGGTGCGCTGGGTGGAACAGGTCATGCACGAGGTCCCCGAGCCGCTGCGGCCCCTGGTATCCGAGCTGGCAGTGGTGCCGCTGCCCGCCCACACCGAGGAAGCGGTGCAGAAGTACTGCCGGGACATCCTCGCCCGCCTGTTCGAACTCCAGATCACCCGGGTCAAGGCGGACAAGATGGGCCAGCTGCAGCGCCTGGATGCCGCGGCAGACCCGGACACCTACCAGCGGCTGAACCGGGAGCTGATGATGCTGGAAATGGAACGCCGGTCGCTGCGTGCCGATGCGTAGCAGTTAGGTGCAGCCCCGGCGGCCCCGATTTCGTGTCCGCAGCAAGTGTTTGCTAGGCTAATACCCGCTTCATTCCTCCTTAGCTCAATTGGCAGAGCATTCGACTGTTAATCGAAGGGTTGCTGGTTCAAGTCCAGCAGGAGGAGCTTCCAATCCCCGTTCCGGTTTCCGGAACGGGGATTTTTGTTTCC
>JABFWC010000361.1 GCA_013362385.1 Pseudarthrobacter sp. | reverse complement strand
TCCGTCTCCGGTCGTGACCGTCCGGTTGGCGGCCTCTATCGCGGTCACCTCGGCAGTGAGGACGCGGACGTTGTTGATCCTGCGGAACTCAGCACGCAGCGGCCGGGCGACAGCGGAGACCCCGATCTGGGACGCCGCCACCTGGTAGAGCAGCGGCTGGAACTGGCGGTAGTTGTTCGCGTCGATCAGCAGGACGCGGACGCCTTTGCGGCCAAGCTCTCCAGCGGCGGTGGTTCCGGCAAAGCCGCCACCGATCACGATGACCTGGTAAGAATCCTCCATCCGAGCAACATACCCCTACCGGCGGATGAGCAACAGGGCTGATCGGCCCGGTCCACGACGCCATGGCTGCCCTCCCGCCTAAGATGGCGGCATGGAAGACGAAGTCCTGGCTGACACGGCCAACAGGCTGTACGCCGGCCCGTTGGAGGACTTCATTGCGGCCCGAACCGCCGCGGCCAAGGAGGCCGCCGGACGGGACAAGGAGCTGGCAGCAGCCGTCAGGGCGCTGCCGAAGCCGTCGGTGGCCGCCTGGGCCCTCAACATGCTCGCACGGCAGCGGCCCGATGTCCTGGACGGGTTGGCCGGCCTCGGTGCCCGGATGCGCGCCGCCCAGGGGTCGCTGGACGCCGCGACCCTCAGGGAGCTGGGACGCGAGCGCCGCACCCTCCTGGCTGCAGCCGTCGATACGGCCCGGATGGTGGCTCAGGAGCAGGGGCGGCCCATCAGCGATGCCATGGCCACCGATGTCGAGGAAACGTTGCGTGCACTCACTGCGGACGAGGGCGCCGCTGCCGCCGTCATCAGCGGACGCCTCCTGAAGGTCCTTTCGGCCGACGGCGTCAACGCCGCGGACCTCGACGGGGCGGTGGCCCTGCCTACGATGCTGCCCGCCGTCGCGTCCCCTCCCCCGGCTCCGCAGCCGGCTCGGGGACCGGCGGCAAAGAAGAGTACGACGACGGAGCGCGCCTCCCAGCCCAAGCCCGCCAAGCCACGGCTTGAGGCCGTCAGGCAGGCCCCGCGGCCGGTTTCACCTCCTGCGCTGGAACGTGCCAAGGCGGCCCTTGCCCAGGCACGGGCCGAAGAGACCGAAACCGCCCGCCTGGCGGCCGAACTGCAGCACCAGGCGGACGAGGCCCGCACCTCCATTGAGGCCCTCCAGCAGGAAACAGCCGAGCTCCGCGACAGACTCAGGACCGCCGAAGAGGACCTGGACCGGGCGCGGAAAAAGCTTTCGGCTACGGCTGCTGAAGCGAAGCAGGCGGCACGGGCCGCCGACAAAGCCGGCCGCACCGCGATGCTGGCACAGGAACGTGTTCTCCGGCTGGGCAGTTGACGGAGTCCGAGCCCAGGGTGGACGGGGTCCGGACCCAGGGCCGGCCAACGCCGCATTGCCTCTCGCCCCGGACGGCAGCGGGACCTACTGTTGAGCTATGGACGCCGCCGCAGCTCATGCCTTTGCGATCCCGCCAGTATCAGTCCACCGCCCCACCACGGCAGTGGAAGACGCCATCACCCTCGCAGCCGGCATCTGGCTCCTCACCGGAACTTATGTGGACGGCTGGGCGCACAACAACCTCCGTGACCTGGAGACCTTCTTCACACCTTGGCACGCGGTCCTCTACTCGGGCTTCACCGCCTGCGCCCTCTGGATCGCCGCACTGACCTGGCGCCGGCATGCCGCCGGCACACGGTGGGCGGACGCGGTGCCCGCCGGCTACGGGCCAGCGGCTGCGGGCGTGGCCCTGTTCCTCGCGTCCGGCGTGGCAGACTTTGCCTGGCATTCCGCGTTCGGCATCGAGCAGGGCATCAGCGCGCTGTTCAGCCCGTCCCACCTGGGACTGGCCACCGGCGGCTTCCTCATCCTGGGTGCGCCGTTCTCCGCTGCCTGGCATTCGCCGGCGCGGCCGTGGACCCGCTTGGTGCCCGCCGTTGCCAGCGCCCTGCTCGCGGGCATGGTTTCGGCGTTCATCCTGCAGGAGTTCGCCGTCTTCGCGCGCCACGGGCTGATCCAGACCTACACCAGCGTTCCCGGGACGACGCCGGTGGTGGCGCCTCCGACGTCGTCGGGCATCATGGTGTCCCTGGCAACGTTCTTCGTCTCGACGGCCGTGGTCTTCGTGCCCGTCCTGTTGCTTGCCCTGCGCTGGCGCCTGCACGCCGTGGTGCCCGCCGGTATGGCGCTGGTCCCGGCCGTGGCCCTGCAGGTCATGGTGGCCCTGCGGGATGCCTGGCTGGTACCGGCGGCCCTGGCAGGCGCGGTCCTGGTTGGCGCGGTGTGGGCTGTGGTGCGTCCCGCCCCGGACCGTCCCGCCCGGGTCATGACGGCGGCAGCGCTCTGCCCCGTGGTGTTCTGGGCCCCGTACTTCGCTGCTGTGGCGCTGCATGACGGGGCGCTCAGCTTCTCCCCCGAGATCTGGGGCGGGACGCTGGCGTGGACCGCACTGGAAATGCTCGCCGTGGCCGCGCTGACGCTCACGGTGCGGGCCACACCAGGTCCGGATGATCGGCGGTACGGCAACACGCGGGGCTGACTCCCGGGAATGTCAGACCCCGGTTGCAGACTGGATTCATGGAACCTACACAGGAATTTCACGTCACGTACTTCGACGCCGACTGCGGCCGCGCCCGGTCCGAGATCTTCGAGACCCTCGAGGAGGCGGAGCGGTTCGCCAAGCGGCACTGCCATGGCGAAGACAGCTGGGCCGTGGTGGACGCTGTGACTCTGGAGCAGGTACAGGCGGCCGCCTGACCGGCCCCCGGCACGCCTTTGCAAGCCCAGGATTAAAGCCGGAAGCCCGCGCTGCCGGGCATGTGCCGGCAGCGCGGGCTGTTGACGAGGTTATGGGGGTGGCCCAAGACCTCGGCCCGTTCGCCTGTTACGCGAAATCGGAAACCGCGGGGTCCGGCCCGATGCGGCCCTCGCCGCTGGCGGTCTTGTCCAGGGCGTTGATCGCTTCAACGTCCTCCGCGTCCAGGGCCACCTCGAGGGCAGCGAAGTTCTCCTTGATGCGGGACTCGGTGACGGACTTGGGAATGACCACGTTACCGATGGCCAGGTGCCAGGCGATGACCACCTGGGCCGGCGTTGCCTGGTGCTTGGCCGCGATGGATGCCACCGTGGGGTCCTGCAGCAGTTCGCCGCCCTGGCCCAGCGGGGACCATGCCTGGGTCAGGATGCCGTTGGCAGCACCAAACTCGCGCAGTTCACGCTGGCTGAAGTACGGGTGCAGTTCGATCTGGTGGATGGCCGGAACCACGCCGGTTTCGTCGATGAGGCGCTGCAGGCCCTCGACCGTGAAGTTGGAGACACCGATCGACTTGACCCGGCCGCGTTTCTGGAGTTCGATCAGCGCCTTCCAGGTGTCGACGTACTTGTCCTGTTTCGGCTGCATCCAGTGGATCAGGTAGAGGTCCAGGGTTTCCAGGCCAAGCCGGTCCATCGATTCCTCGAAGGCGGCGTGGGTCGACTCGTACCCCTGGTCCGCATTCCACAGCTTGGTGGTGATGAAGATCTGCTCCGGGGAGAGCCCGGAACTGGCGATGGCGCGGCCTACGCCAGCCTCGTTACCGTAGATCTTTGCCGTGTCGATGTGTCGGAAGCCGGCCTCGAACGCCTGGCGGACAACCTTCTCTGCCACGTCGTCCTCAACCTGCCACACACCGTAGCCGAGCTGGGGGATCGTGTTTCCGTCGTTGAAAGTCAAGGTAGGTGAAAGAGTCATGGATTCATCCTGCCAAACACCCGGCGGTCCTTGCCCCCGATTCCCGCGCTGTCAGCCACACGCTTAACGGCGCGGTTTTCCGGCTGCCGCGGGAATATTTTCGCGCCCCCAAGGCAACTATTCTCCGCGGAGCTGCCTCTCGGCGTCGGCCACCTGCTGGAAGACTGCTTCGGCGCGGCGGCGCACCGAGGCTGCGCCCACGGGCACGGGGCCTACGGCCAGCCGCAGCATGGCGGCCGCTTCCGCGGTGGTCGCGAGGGAATTGCCCGCCTTGGACAGGGACCGGTGCACGTCCGAGAAGCCGGCGGGGATGTCCAGCCCGTCGCTGGGCGCCCGCCGTTGCGCTTCCATGCATACGTCCCTGACCCTTTGCAGCAGCGCCGCGAGTTCATTGGCGATGTCCACCAGCTCGCCGTACAGCTTGTCGTCCTCCACGCCTTCCAGCACCTGGTGGAAGCGGTCCAGTCCCCGGTGGAAGCGGTCGTGCGCGCGGCGCCACAATCCCTTGCCCAGTTCCGCATCATCCTTCCGCCCCTGCCGGGCGGCACTGAAAAAGCCCAAGCGGAACCTACAGGTACTGGCCCGGACCGTGGTCCGGGTCTTCACGCCGGCCTGGCTGCGCGGGCGGCCCCTGCCGGGCACCGGCAGGGGCACGCTGCGGCTCGCCGTTTTCACCGATGACGACGCCGGGCGCAATCACGGTGCCCGGCGGCAGCTGGCGCAGCTGCATCTGGGCCGCGGCGTGTTCCCTGGCTGCGTTCTGCGCCGCGATGGCTGTCTGGATGCCGTGGAACAGGCCCTCCAGCCAGCCCACCAGTTGGGCCTGGGCGATGCGCAGCTCGGCGTCGGACGGAGTGGCGTCGTCGGAGAACGGCAGGCTGATCCTGTCCAGTTCCGCCACAAGTTCCGGCGCGAGCCCGTCTTCCAGTTCCTTGATGGACCGTTCGTGGATGGCCGCCAGCCTGCCCCTCGCGGCATCGTCCAGGGGTGCGGACTTCACCTCCTCAAGGAGCTGCCTGATCATCGTGCCGATCCGCATCACCTTCGCCGGCTCGTCCACCAGGTCCGACAGGTGGCTGCCGCGGGGCCTGCCGTCGGCTGCGGCCTGGGCCCCCACGGGCTCCTGGCTGTCGTCAACGGGGGTGCCTTCTACCGGTAGGTCCTCAGCTGCCTGAGTGTCATTGGCATCGCTCATGCGTTCATACTCTCATGCGCCGTCAGCCCCAAGCCCTTGATGAAGTGCCGTAGAGGCCTTGTCCGCTGCGGGCTCAATCAGCAGCACCTGCCCTGGGGGTTGCTGTCCTGGCGGTCCGTGCGGTCCCGCCAGAACTCGCGCTCGGTCAGCGGGGCCTCACCGTGTCCGGCCGCCTTGTGGTGTTCGAGGTACTTGGCGTAGGCGTCAGCGCCCATGATCCCGCCAAGGTAGCGGGCGAACCCGCGGAACCCGTTGGCCACCAGGGCGATGCCCGTGCCCATCAGTGGCCCGCCCGCTCAAGCCGGGCTTCGGCCGGGAGCTTCTCCCATTCGGCGGCAAGTTCGCGCTCGGCGGCCGTCGGCACCAGCCCGGCGGGCGCGAAGACGCGTGAAGGAACCAGCGGGTCCTCGTTGTCGGTGGCGGCTGTCCCTGCCGAACTGTCCCGGAACGCCTTGGCGGTGGCGAGCAGCGCCGTCGCAATCACGACGATGCTGAGCACCACGAAGATCACGGACAGCC
>JABFWC010000026.1 GCA_013362385.1 Pseudarthrobacter sp. | reverse complement strand
TGGCGGCGGGTGGCGTGGTCCTCCGGCGGATGGTTGGCGGTTGTCAGAGCGGCGGGCAAAATAGGGTAGTGTTGATCAAGCGACGCGGGGTGGAGCAGTTCGGTAGCTCGCTGGGCTCATAACCCAGAGGTCACAGGTTCAAATCCTGTCCCCGCAACTTATGAAGACCCCGTCCGGCCGTTACGCCGGGCGGGGTCTTCTTTTGCTTGGATGTATCCGGTTCCTAGTATTCTCATTCGCAGGAGCCTCACGATCTGTGGGCAGCCTGCAGTCATTCCTGAGAGGTAAGTTGTTCGATGGCCACATCCACGAAGAAGCCCGGCACCGCGACGGGTAAGCGGAACCGGCTTTACTGGACGGTTCCGGCGGTCCTCGTGGGGCTCGTCCTGGTGGTGCTGATCGCCAGGCTGCTCGTGGGGCTTCCCGCCGTCGCCTCCGTCCTCGCCACCTACCCGGGCCACTCCGAGCTGCCGGACAATGCTCCCGTCGGGTTCCCGGCCTGGCTGGCCTGGCAGCATTTCCTCAACGCGTTCTTCCTGCTCCTGATCATCCGCACCGGATGGCAGGTGCGGACCACCACCAAGCCGAGCGGCCACTGGACGCGGAACAACAAGGGCCTCATCCGCACGAAAAACGCGCCTGCCAAGATCTCGCTGGAGCTGTGGTTTCACCTCACCCTGGACGTCCTGTGGGTACTGAACGGGCTGGTGTTCGCGGTCCTGCTGTTCGCCACCGGACAGTGGACCCGCATCGTCCCCACAAGCTGGGACATCTTCCCCAATGCCCTGTCGGCCGCGCTTCAGTACGCATCGCTGGACTGGCCCACGGAGGACGGCTGGGTCAACTACAACGCGCTGCAGCTCCTGGCCTACTTCGCCACCGTCTTCCTTGCCGCGCCGCTGGCGTTCATCACAGGCCTGAGGATGTCCTCCGCCTGGCCCAAGAAGGCCACCGGCCTCAACAAGGCGTATCCCATCGAGTGGGCCCGCGCCGTGCACTTCCCGGTGATGATCTACTTCGTGGCCTTCATCGTGGTCCACGTCTTCCTTGTCCTGGCCACGGGAGCGCTGCGCAACCTGAACCACATGTACGGGGTGCGCGACGACGACAGCTGGTTCGGCTTCTGGGTGTTCCTTGCGTCCGTGGCCGTCATGGTGGCCGCCTGGTTCCTCGCCCGGCCGATCTTCCTGCGGCCCATCGCTTCCCTGATGGGCAAAGTCAGCCGCTGACCGGGCCTCAGCCTTCCTTGAGCTTCCGGTATGCCTCCAGGGCCCGCTGGCGGGAATCCTGCAGGTCCACCAGGGGCATGGGATAGCGGCCCGTCTCCGCCGTCCAGGGCTCGTGGATTGCCTTGCCCTCGACGCCGGCGAGCTCCGGAATGAACTGGCGCAGATACCGGCCTTCGGGGTCGAACTTCCTGCTCTGCGTCACGGGGTTGAAAATGCGGTAGTAGGGTGAGGCATCCGCACCGGAGCCTGCCACCCATTGCCAGTTGGCGGGATTGTTGGCGGCGTCGGCGTCCACGAGTGTGTCCCAAAACCATTCCTCGCCGACCCGCCAGTCCGTCAGGAGGTTCTTGACCAGGAACGAGGCGGCGGCCATGCGCACCCGGTTGTGCATCCATCCCGTCTGCCAGAGCTGCCGCATCCCGGCGTCGACCAGCGGGTAGCCGGTCCTCCCTTGCCGCCAGGCTTGGAGTTCCTGGCGGCCCGGCGATTCCCACTGGAACTTGTCGAAGGCCGGCCGGAAGTTCCGGGTGGCGAGGTCGGGGTTGTGGTACAGCAGGTGCCAGTTGAACTCGCGCCAGCCCAGTTCGGAACGGAAGATCCCGACGTCGGCGGGGACCTGGTGCGGGTGGCGGCGGCGGATCTCCCGCCACACCCGGAACGGGCTCACCTCGCCGAAACGCAGATGCGGTGAGAGCCGGCTGGTTCCCTCGGTTCCCGGAATGTTCCGGCCGGAGCCGTACTCCTCGAGGGGGCCGGCCAGGAAGTCCGCCAGCCGCCGGGCCGCCCCCTGTTCGCCCGGCTCCCAGGTCTTGGCCAGGCCGCCGCTCCAGTCGGGGGAGGCGGGCAGCAGTTTCCAGCTGGCCAAGGTGTCGCTGGCAGGCAAGCCATGCCCTGATGCTGCAGGTCCGGGGAGCGCCACCGGGGCGTCCACGGGATCACGGACATCATGCGACGCCAGGCAGGCCCGCCAGAACGGGGAGTAGACCTTGTAGTATCCGCCGGCACCGGTGCGGACGGTCCAGGGTTCGAACAGGAGGTTCGCCTGGAAGCTGGACGCTTCGATGCCCCTCCCGGCAGCCCAGTCCTTCAAAGCTGCGTCGATGTTCCGCTCGGGCAGGCCGTACCGGCGGTTCCAGAGGAGGCGCGCGGCCTTGGTCTGCCGGGCGATAGTGCGGATGGCATCGGCGGCGGGTCCGCGGCGCAGCACCAGGCGTGAACCCTTGGCTTCAAGCGCGTCAGCCAGGGAGTTGAGGGAGTGGTGCAGCCACCAGCGGGCAGCTCCCCCCAGAGGCCGCACCCCTTCTGACACCTCGTCCAGGACGTAGACCACAGTCGTGGGGTTGCCCAGCCGGGCCGCCTCCGCCAGGGCCGGGTTATCGTCCAGCCTTAGATCATCGCGGAGCCAAACCAGGGACGTTCCGTCGGAAGAAGCCATGCCACCACGGTACACAGCGGTGCCGATGGCGGCACAGCAAAGGGCCGGGACTTCGGTCCCGGCCCTTTGCCATGGTTCGGGAGGCGTGCTCCCGGTGGATCAGAGCTTGTCGAAGTCGGCCTCGTCAACGGTGGACTCGGCAGCTGCCGGGCTTCCCGCGCCCAGTGCAGGCTTGGCGCCGCCGGACTTCAGGGCGGCCAGGCGGGCCTCGATCTCCGTCTGCTCGCCAAGGTCTTCCAGCTGGTTGAACTGTGCGTCCAGGCTGGACGCTGCAAGTTCCTGCTGCCCGCGGACCTTTGCCTCTTCGCGGCGGATCTTTTCCTCGAAGCGGCCCACCTCGCTGGTGGGGTCCATGATGTCGATGCTCTTGATGGCGTCGTGCACCTGAGCCTGCGCTGCGGCGGTCTTGGAACGGGCCACGAGTTCGTTGCGCTTGCTGGTCAGCTGGTTGAGCTTGTTCTTCATCTGCTCAAGACCGGTCTTCAGCTTGTCCACCACTTCACGCTGGGAGGTGATGCTCGGCTCTGCGCCCTTGGCCTCGTTCTCGGCCGCGATCTGGCGCTGCAGGGCCACCTTGGCCAGGTTGTCGAACGTCTCTGCGTCGGCAACATCGCCGGCGGCCCGGAACTCATCGGCCTTGCGGGAGGCTGCCAGGGCTTTGTTACCCCAGTCGCGGGCGTTTTTGACGTCCTCGTTGTAGTCGTCCTCGAGCATGCGAAGGTTGCCGATGGTCTGCGCGACGGCGGACTCGGCCTCAGCGATGTTATTGGTGTAGTCGCGGACCATCTGGTCCAGCAACTTCTGCGGATCCTCGGCGTTGTCCAGCAAGGAGTTGATGTTCGCCTTCGCCAGCTGCGCGATCCGGCCGAAAATGGACTGCTTAACCATGGTGTTTGCCTTTCGTCCTGCTCTGTGTGGACCACTGGAACCGGTGCACAGTGGTGTACTGCTTCTGCCAGCGGGCCGGGCCGTCCCGGCACGCTGGAGTATCTACTAGAAACTGCCGGAATCGCCTCCGCCGAAGTCTCCGCCGCCAAAGTCGCCGCCGCCGAAACCTCCGCCGTCACCGCCCCAGCCGCCGCCTCCGCCGTCGCCGCCCCAGCCGCCTCCGCCGCCCCCGCCGCCGTGGCCGCCGTTGAGGATGGAGTTGATCAGGATGCCGCCGAGGATGGCGCCGCCCAGGCCGCCGCCTCCTCCGCCGCCGAACATGCCGCCGCGGCCGTAACCCTGGTTGGCGTAGCCGTCGAAGTGGTCAACGTCGGCCTGTGCCAGTTGGGCCGCCTGGGCAGCCAGGGCGTGGGCCTGCTGCGCGTAGGTGAGGGCCGTGACAGGGTCGGTGCGCGCGATCGACAGGGCGTAGTCGAGGTTCCGCTGCGACTCAGCCAGCCGCGTCCTTGCCTCGGTGCCCACACCGCCGCGCCGGGCGGTGATGTAGTCGGAGGTCGCACTGATCTGTGCCTGCGCAGACATGATGGTCTGCTGCAGCGAAGCCTGCGCACGCCGGGCCTGTTCCTGCTGGTCCCGGATGCCCGTCAACGCCTGGTCCAGCGTCTGGTGGGCGCCTTCAACACGCTGCAAGGTGGCGATGGGGTCGATCTTTCCGCCCTGGATTTCGGTCTTGACCTGCGCGAGAGCAGCCTCCACCGCGGCCACCGGGCCCGCGAGTTCGGCGTGGGAGCCGGACTGGATCATGGCCTTGGCCTGGGCGAGGTCCTGCGAGGTGTCCACGACTGCCGCATCGAGGTTGTTGCGGGCCTCGTCAAGGTTGCCCGCGACCTTTGAGATGGCGTCCAGCAGGACGTTTGTCTGGTGCAGGCTCTCTTCGGCAGCCCGGACGGCCACGCTGGCCATGCTTCCTTCACCTTCGCCCAGTTTCTGCTGCGCCGTGGCGGAAGCGTTCTGGACGAATGCAAGGCGCTCTTTGGCCTGCACAATGTTGTCCGCAACCTGCGTCAGGGCGCTATCGGCGTACTTTGACCGCATTGCTGCCAGGGACTGTTCCGCGGTGGCAATCTTTGCGTCGGCCTGCCGCGCCCCGGTGTTGACGGCTGCCAGCGCCTGAGGGGCGTTTTTCTCCAGCTCCCGCAGGGAATCGAAGTCGGCCTTCTGCTCCTGCAGCGACGCCAGGGCCGCCTCGGAACGCCGGATGATTTCGCCCAGCCAGGCGCGCTGCTGCTCCTCGGTGTCCGGGATGTGGTCATCGAGCTGCTGCTGCAGCTTGAAGGATTCGCTCATGTGGGCCTTGGCATCGTCGAGCGCCTTGGTGAAATTGCCGACGGCGGAGTCGCCGTACTGCGCCTGGGCGAAGCCGAGTTCCTGCTCGCTGGATTTGATGGCGTCGTCGGCCTCGATCAGCAGCGAGCCGCTCTTGCGCCGCAGTTCCTCGACGCTGAGCGATGCCAGCGGATCCAGCTCGGCGCCCTGCGGGCCATAGCTGCCGCTGGACGCCTGGCCGGCGGCAGCCTTCTTCCGCCGGTTGCGGTAGTAGAGGTAGGCACCGCCGCCTGCCACGACCACACCGGCGCCGACGAGGACGGCCGCGCCGGCCCCGTCTCCGGAGGACACAGTGCCGCTGCCGCCGCCTGCGGCATCACCAACGGCGGAGGCCGTGTCAATGGCAGCCTGGGCGAAGTCGCGATTGCCGGCGCCGAGGTTGGCAGCGATGGCATTCTGCGTGATGTTGGTGCGCTTGGAGTAGATGCTGCTGGCGCTGCTGGGAGCGAAGTAGTATTTGCCCTGGTCGGTGGCGATGGCAAGGATGACGTCGGCGTTGCCCATG
>JABFWC010000454.1 GCA_013362385.1 Pseudarthrobacter sp. | reverse complement strand
GACCGTCCCGGCGAGGCGGTGCAGGTCGAAGACGGTGCCGCCGCTGACGGCAACGACACGGGGGCCGCCGGTTTCGGGGTCCCAGACGCGGCCGATGAGCAGCGCCTGCCCGGCGTCCTCGGGCAGGACCGAATGTACTGGCAGGCTCACTGCTGCTCCTCCCTCGCTGCGCCGTCGGGGTGCCGCCAGACGCCGTCCACCCGCTGCGGGACGCGCCAGGGGTTGCTGTCCCGCAGGGGTTCGGGCAGCTGTTCCGCCGGGAACTGCTGGAAGGCCACGGGCCGGAGGAACCGGCGGATGGCGGCCGTTCCCACCGAGGTGGTGGCCGACGTCGTGGCAGGGTAGGGGCCGCCGTGGTGCTGGGCGTAGCTGACGGTGACGCCCGTGGGCCAGCCGTTCCACAGGACCCTGCCGCTGATGTCCGCCAGCCGCGCAGCCAGGGCGGTGACGTCGTCGTCCGCTTCCGCCTGCAGCGTGGTGGTGAGCTGCCCTTCCAGCAGCCCGGCCAGCGCCGGCAGCTCGGCTTCGTCCGCATACTCGACCACCAGGCTTGCCGGGCCGAACATTTCCTGCCGAAGCAGTTCCGGGTTGATGCGCACTGCCTCGGCGGTGGTGCGCAGGACGGTCGGGGCGGGCTCCTCGGCGAAGTCCCCCTCCACCAGGACGCGCACGCCGGCACTGCCGCGCAGGCTGTCGACGGCGTCGGCGTAGCCGGCGTGCAGGCGGGGGCTGAGCAGCCGGGCGGGCGTGAACCCGGCCAGCGCCGCCTCCAGCGCGCTGCGGATTCCCTCGGCCTGGCCGGCGGGGACGAACAGCAGCCCGGGCTTGGTGCAGAACTGGCCCATGCCCAGCGTGAAGGAGGCCGCGTAGCCGTTGAGGATGTCGGCGCGCCGGGCCGCCCATGCTTTCGGTGTCACGAAGACGGCGTTGATGCCGCCCAGCTCGCCGAAGAACGGGATGGGTTCGGGGCGCGCGGCGATGCGGTCCAGCAGGGCGCGGCCGCCCGCCGTCGAGCCGGTGAACCCCACCGCCTTGACCAGGGGGTGGTCCACGAGCGCCTCCCCGGCCTGCCGTCCGGTCACCAGGGAGAACAGGCCCGACGGCGCCCCGGCACCTTCCAGCGCGGCCAGGACGGCGCGTGCCGTCCTGGCTGCGAGTTCGCGGTGTGCGTCGTGTGCCTTGTGCACCACGGCGCAGCCGGCGGCGAGCGCCGAGGCGGTGTCCCCGCCCATCACGCTGAAGGCGAAGGGGAAGTTGGAGGCGCCGAAGACGCCGACCACACCCAGCGGCACGTTGTACCGGCGCAGGTCGGGGCGGGGCCCCATTCCCCATTCGGGGTCGGCATGATCGATGGTGGCGTCGAAGTGTTCGCCCAGCCGGATCTCGTCCGCAAGGAGCCGCAGCTGGAAGACGGTGCGATTCAGCTCGCCTTCCAGCCTGGCTGCGGCAAGGTGGGTCTCCCGGACGGCCGTCTCCACGAGTCCGGCCGCGTCGTGCTCCAGTCCGGCGGCCACGGCCTCAAGCCAGCCGGCACGGGTGGCGGGGTCCGCCAGGCGGCCCTGCTCGAAGGCAGCCTGGGCGGCTTCGACGGCGGCATCGAGTTCAGCCGCGGTGGTGGGCGCGGCCAGTGCGGTTTCCGGCGTGGCGCTCATCGGCCTGCTCCGGCAGTGCTGAGGGATCCACCCGTGACTGCGGCGCGGTTGCCCACTTCCTGCCAGCCGGTGCCGCCCGGGAATTCCCAGCGGCTGCGCGAGTCACTGAGCATCTCAGCCCCGGTGCCGGGGAGTTCGGGGGCGGCGTACCGGCCCTCGACGATGCGGACGGGTTCGGCGAAGTGCTCGTGCAGGTGGTCCACGAATTCGATCATCCTGTTCTCCTGGCTGCGGCCGAGCACGGCGTAGTCGAAGAAGGAAAAGTGCTGGACCAGTTCGCACAGGCCCACGCCTCCGGCGTGGGGGCAGACGGGCACCCCGAATTTGGCGGCGAGGAGCAGGATGGCGATGTTCTCGTTGACGCCGGCCACGCGGGTGGAGTCAAGCTGCAGCACGTCGATGGCGCCGGCCTGCAGGAGCTGTTTGAAGATGATCCGGCTCTGCACCGCTTCGCCGGTGGCCACGCGGACCGGGCTGACGCCCTTGCGGATTTCGGCATGGCCCAGGACGTCATCGGTGCTGGTGGGTTCTTCGATCCAGTAGGGGTTGAACTCGGCGAGCTGGTTGACCCATTCAACAGCCTCGGAAACCTCCCAGCGCTGGTTTGCGTCGATGGCGATCGGCAGGCTGCCCACGGCCTCGCGTGCCAGGGCCATGCGCCGGCGGTCGTCGTCGATGTTCCCGCCGACTTTGAGCTTGATCATGGAGAAGCCGTCGGCGACGGCTTCCTTGCTGAGGCGCACGAGCTTCTCGTCGCTGTAGCCGAGCCAGCCGGGGGAGGTCGTGTATGCGGGGAAGCCGCCGGCCTTGAGTTCGGCGATGCGCTGCTCCTTGCCTTCCTGGCCGGCCCGGAGGATCTCCAGTGCTTCCTCCGGGGTGAGGGCGTCACGGATGTGGGTGAAGTCCACCACGCTGACCAGTTCCTCGGGTGACATTTCGCTCAGCAGCAGCCAAAGGGGCTTGTTTTCCCTGCGGGCGCGGATGTCCCACAGGGCACTGACCAGGGCGCCGCAGGCCATCTGGGTGACGCCCTTTTCAGGCCCGAGCCAGCGGAGCTGCGAATCGTGGATCAGGAGCCGGGAGGCCGCGCCGAGGTCGGTGATCAGTTCATCGATGTCGCGTCCCACCAGCAGGCGGGCGTAGGCGTCGATGGCAGCGGTCAGGATGTCGTTGCCGCGGCCGCAGCTAAAGACGAAACCGTGGCCTTCGTCGCCCGCGTCCGTGCGGATCACCACGTAGGCGGCTGAATAGTCGGGGTCAACGTTGACCGCATCCGAGCCGTCGAGCTCCAGGGACGTGGGAAACCGTACGTCCTGGGTCTTGATGGAGGTGATGGATGGCATGGGGTTCTTCTTTCGTAAAGGTTGAGCGTGAAAGATTCCTATATGAAGTGGATCAATCATATAGGAACTGTGACCCGCGTCAATCCATCGACATCAACGCCCCCTCGACAAAAAGACCCCGGCCGCAGCAGTGCGGACTGCTGCAACCGGGGCCGGCAATGCGCTTGGCGCCCTACGTGATGATGCGTTTGCGGGGTGGCCCGCTGTCCCCCAGTGGCTCCAGCTCACCCCGGAAAGCCTGCGCGAACCTGTCGAAGGAGTTGCGGATGTGGGTGGTCATGGCAGCCTCCGCCCGCTCCGGCTCGCAGGCCTCAATGGCCTCCCGCACGGCCGTGTGTTCAGCGACCGTGATGGCGCCGTCCACATCCGCCGGATACAACCGGAACGTGTGTAGGTGGCAGTGCGTCTGGGCAAAGGCGTGGCGCACCACCGGGTTGCCGGAGGCGGCAAGGATGGTGTCGTGGAAACGGGTATCGTGCGCCACCAGGTCCTGCCGCAGGTCGCCGGTGGACTTCATGGCGTCCCGGAACCCGGCCAACTCCTTCTCCAGCGCGGCGGCGGGGTTGGCCAGCCTGTCGACTGCGGCAGCCCGCGCCGCCCAGGGCTCCACCAGGAGGCGGAACTCGAACAGCGAGCGCAGCTCCGGCAGGCCCAGCAGCGGCGTGGTGCTGTAGCCGCGGCCCGGGTTATAGACCACAAGGTTGTCTCCCTCGAGCCGCTGCAGCCCCTCGCGCACGGGCGTCTGGGACACGCCAAGGCTGCGGGCCACGCCATCGATGTTGATGCGCGTCCCGGGGGCGATCTCGCCCTCCAGGATCGCAGCGCGCATTGAGGCATAGACGTCGGCGGAGGCCGCCTTGCCTCGGGATGTATCGGACGAAGGACGTGGGGGCACGCGGGGACCTCTGGGTTCGAAAAATGGAAGGGACTTGCTGTGGGGAATCATAAGCCACCGCACGTCCGGGGTTCGCAGGGTGGGCACTTTAGGAATGGGGCTTGATCCAGATCACAATATCTATATGATTAACCCGATTCCTATATGATTTGGCGCCGCGATCTTCGGCGTTGCTCCCCCTCCCCACCGGTGCCCCAGGCACCCAGAGCCATGTTTTCGTCGAAGGAGACCGCATGACTGCGCTTGGCAACAACACCAATGCCGCCACGTCCACCGCAGCGCCGCGACTGATGACCCGCAAACGCTGGATCATCATCTGGCTTGCCTTCCTAGGCCTCAGCATCAACTATCTCGACCGCTCCAGCCTGAGTGTCGCCCTGCCGTTCATGGGCAAGGACTTCGAACTGAGCGCTACCCAGCAGGGCCTGATCTTTGCCGCCTTCTTCTGGGCGTACGACTTCTTCCAGCTCGCTGCCGGCTGGTACGTGGACAAAGTGGGCCCCCGCCGGTCCTTCTCCCTGGCCGCCGTATGGTGGTCCGTGTTCACCATGGTGACCGCCGCGGCGTCGAGCTTTTGGACCCTCTTCGCCGCCCGCTTCCTCCTGGGCGTCGGCGAAAGCCCGGCCCCCAGCACCGCCGCCAAGGTGGTGGCCACCTGGTTCCCCGTCCGGGAACGCGCCTTCGCCACCAGCATCTGGGACTCCGGATCACGCGTCGGCGCGGTGATCGCCCTGCCGATCGTCACCCTGATCGTCGCGTTCACCTCCTGGCACGCGGTCTTCATCATCATCGGCGTCGCCGGCATCATCTGGGCGGCCGTGTGGTGGAAGTACTACCGCAGCCCCGAAGAACACGCCGGGGCCAATGAGGCGGAGGTCAGCTACATCCAGGACGGGGGCGCCCGCGGTGCCGCCAGCGATGACGAAGGCGCGGCCAAGCTGCCTTGGCGCGCACTGTTCAAGTACCGCACCATCCTCAGCATGATGTTCGGTTTCTTCTGCCTGAACAGCGCCATCTACTTCTTCATCACGTTCTTCCCGAGCTACCTGGTGAAGGAGCGCGGCTTCGACCTCCTCAAGCTCGGCTTCTTCGGCGCCATCCCCGGCATCTGCGCCGTCCTGTTCGGCTGGCTGGGCGGCTACCTGGCAGACCGTGCCGTCCGCGCCGGCGCTCCGGTCAGCAAGGTCCGCAAGACCGCCATCGCCGGCGGCCTGGCCGGCGGTTCGGTCATCATGTTCGCCGCCCTGGTGCCGGAAGCCTGGATGGCCCTGGCCCTGCTCTCGGTCGCCTACTCCAGCCTGACCGTGGCCGCCACCGGCATCTGGTCGCTGCCGGCCGACGTCGCCCCCAGCTCCCGCCACGTCGGCTCCATCGGGGGCCTGCAGAACTTTGCCTCCAACCTGGCCGGCATCTTCACCCCGATCCTGATCGGGGTGCTCGTCGACCAGACCGGCTCCTTCGTGGCGCCGCTGGCGGTCATCGGCGCCGTTTCGCTCATCGGCGCCGCGAACTACTTGTTCCTCATGGGCAAGATCGAGCCGCTGAAGGTCAAGGCAGCCGCCTAGCC
>JABFWC010000118.1 GCA_013362385.1 Pseudarthrobacter sp. | reverse complement strand
GTCACGGCGCATGCATACTTAAGTGTGCACTCCCCCGGGCGCCGGCAAAACCATGCTGGCCGAGCGGCTCCCCGGGCTCCTGCCGGACCTCGGGGACCACGAATCCATGGAGGTGACGGCGATCCATTCGCTGTGCGGCCTGCCGGCATCCCAAGTACAGCTGCTGCGGCGGCCGCCGTTCGAGAACCCGCACCACTCGGCGACTGCCGCGGCCATCATCGGGGGCGGGTCGGGGCTGCCCCGGCCGGGGGCGGCGTCGCGGGCCCACCGCGGGGTGCTCTTCCTCGACGAGGCGCCGGAATACGAGCGGCGCGTTTTGGATGCCCTGCGCCAGCCGCTGGAAAGCGGCGAGCTGGTAATCCACCGCTCAGCCGGCACCGCCGCTTATCCGGCCCGCTTCCAGCTGGTCCTCGCGGCCAATCCGTGCCCCTGCGGCAAGGCCGCTGGGAAGGGACTGGACTGCACCTGCACCCCGGTGATGCGCCGCCGGTACCTCGCCCGGCTGTCCGGCCCCCTCCTGGACAGGGTGGACATCCAGCTGCAGGTGGAGCGCGTGTCCCTGGCCGAGTTCGGGCAGGCGGCCGCGGAAGAGGACACGGCCGCAGTAGCCGGCCGGGTCCTTGAAGCACGCGCACGGCAGTCCGAGCGGCTGCGCTGTTTCGGCCTGGAAACCAACTCACAGGTTCCGGGCCGGATCCTTCGCGGCGAGCTGCGGCTCACTCCAGCCGCAACCCGGATCCTCGACCTTTCGCTCGAACGGGGCGTGCTCACCGCACGGGGCTACGACCGGGTCCTTCGACTGGCATGGACGCTGGCCGACCTCGGTCACCGGGAGGCGCCCGGCCCGGATGACATTGGACAGGCTTTGGGCCTGCGGCAGGCCGCGGCGGTGGCGGCATGACCCGGCCAGGCGCTACCACGGCAGGGGACACCATGACCGAATCAAGCAAAGCACCCCTGGACGCCGAGCGGCTGGCGCGGGCGGCACTGTCCCGCCTGATGGAGCCGCAGGACGCAGCCGGGCTGGCTCTCGTGCAGCTCGCCGGCGCCACAGATGCGCTGCGGATCGCCAGCGGGCAGGTGAAGGCCGGTCCAGGCCTGGAACAGGAGATCACCGAGCTGCTGGCAGACACCGGCGCTGCCGCCAGCTGGGCAGGCCTGGCCGCGGCACTGAAACGCTGGCAGCCACGGCTGCCGGACATAGCCCCCGAACGGGACCTCGCCACCATGGCCCGCCTCGGCGGCCGGTTGATCATTCCCTCCGACGAGCTGTGGCCGGCGCAATTGGCGGACCTGGGAATCCAGGAGCCCCTCTGCCTCTGGTGGAGGGGCCAGGAGCAGCCTCTGCCCCCGGCGGCGAAGGCCATCGCCCTGGTTGGATCCCGGGACAGCACCAGCTACGGGGCATCCGTCACAGGAGATCTCGCCTACTCGCTCGCCCAGCGGGGCTTCACGGTGGTCTCCGGCGGTGCCTACGGAATCGACGCCCACGCCCACCGTGCCGCCCTGGCCGGTGGTTCTTCCACCGTCCCCACAATCGCCGTGATGGCCGGCGGCGTGGACCGGTTCTACCCATCCGGCAATGAGGACCTGCTGCGCGCCGTTGCCAACCAGGGCGCGGTCCTGGCCGAGGTACCGCCGGGCTCGGCACCCACCAGGTACCGGTTCCTGCAGCGCAACCGGCTCATCGCTGCCCTGTCGGCCGTTACCGTGGTGGTCGAGGCCCGCTGGCGCTCAGGTGCACTGAACACCGCCCATCACGCCGAAACCCTGGGCCGCGCCGTCGGAGCCGTGCCCGGGTCCGTGCACAGCGCCAACTCGGCCGGCTGCCACCGGCTCCTCCGGGAAGGGGGAGCGGTCTGCGTCACCGATGCGGCAGAAGTCGCTGAGCTTGCGGGCTCGAGCGGCAGCGCGCTTCCGGAACCGCCACACACGCAACCGGCGGTGCAGGACGGGCTCACCCTCGAGGACCTGATCCTTCTTGATGCGCTGCCGCTCCGTTCCACCACCTCAGTGGAGAAGCTGTCCTCGGTAGCGGGACTGAGCCCGGAATCGGTGCGGGCGGGCCTTGGCCGGCTCGGGCTGCTGGGCCTGGCGGTGTGGGAGCGCGGCGGCTGGAAACGGGGCAAGGGATGACCGTGTCCGGCACCCGTTCGGGGCTGCAAGCTGGGACAGTGGAGGGATGGAACATGACGCTCTGCCCCCGGGGCTCACGAAGGCACTCGACGCTTTCGCCGCGTACCTGTCGGGGGAGCGGGCCCTGTCGGAACACACCAGGCGCGCCTACCTGGGTGACCTGCGCAGCCTCCTCGCCCATGCAGCCGAGGAAGGTGCCTCCGGACCCAAGGACCTGGACCTGGGCACGCTGCGCCGCTGGCTGGGCAGCCAGAGCCAGGCGGGCGCGTCACGGGCAACCCTCGCACGCCGGTCCGCCACGGCCCGCACCTTCACTGCGTGGGCCCTGCGGGACGAACTGATCGAGGAGGACCCGGCCCTGCGGTTGAAGGCACCCAAACGGGAAGGCTCCCTGCCCGGCGTCCTGCAGGCTGCCCAGCTCACCCGCCTGCTCGACGGGCTGGAAGCGGCCGCCGCCGAAGGTGAACCCCTTGCGGTGCGGAACCGGGCAATCGTGGAGCTCCTCTACGCCACGGGCGTGCGCGTTGGTGAACTTGCGGGTTTGGATGTCGACGACCTCAACCCCGACCGCCGGACGCTTCGCGTCATCGGCAAGGGCAATAAAGAGCGCACCGTCCCGTTCGGTGTTCCCGCGGCCGTAGCTGTTGACGACTGGCTCCGGCGCGGCCGGCCCCTGCTGGCCAGGGAGACCAGCGGCCCCGCGCTGTTCCTCGGCGTCCGCGGCGGCCGGGTGGACCAGAGGCAGGTCCGCGCGCTGGTCAACGGCCTGTTCGGGGAGCTGGGGGACACCTCGGCTTCAGGTCCCCACGCCCTCCGCCACTCCGCTGCCACCCATCTGCTCGACGGCGGGGCGGACCTGCGTGCCGTGCAGGAGATCCTGGGCCACAGCAGCCTGGCCACGACGCAGATCTATACCCATGTCTCTGTCGACCGGCTGCGGAGGAGTTACCAGCAGGCTCATCCGCGGGCCTGAGCCGCGCCCTCGTGCCCCGGGAGCTGCGTGGCTAATCGCACTGGCGTTATTCCACCGGGTACGGCACAATAAGAATCACGTCCGGCAACTTTCAAGTGCCGCTTGAAGCTCCTGAGCTTGATGCGGTGCGGCAAGTCCGGACACTGTTTAATGCGATACATCTGAATATGAGCAGGGAACCGCCGCCGCAGAGCAGGGCAGGGCAGTTCATCCAGGCAGAGGTCGTTGGGGAAGACGTACCTAGAGCTATGGAGGATGGAATGTCTGTTGCAATGACCCGCGGTCTGTTGTTCGTTCACTCAGCCCCTACGGCGCTGTGCCCCCACGTTGAGTGGGCAGTCGGCGCCGTGGTGGACAAGCGGACGGACCTTGAGTGGACCCCGCAGCCCGCCGCGCCCGGAATGTTCCGGGCCGAGCTTTCCTGGACTGGTTCGCCCGGACCGGGCTCCAAACTTGCGTCCTGCCTCCGCGGCTGGGCGCACCTCCGTTATGAAGTGACGGAGGAACCGAGCCAGGGTGTTGACGGTGGCCGCTGGTCGCACACACCCGAGCTGGGAATCTTCCACGCCGTCACCGACGTCCACGGCAACATCATGGTCTCGGAAGACCGGATCCGTTACGCCTACGAGTCCGGCGCCGGCGACCCCGCCGCCGTCTACCACGAGCTCTCCCTCGCACTGGGCGAAGCCTGGGACGAGGAACTGGAACCGTTCCGCCACGCCGCCGAAGGCGCGCCTGTCCGCTGGCTCCACCAAGTGGGCTGACCGCCGTCGCACGTTCTGCCTGAGGAACGTCCGGAACCTTCCATAGCAAAAGAGGAGGCCCCGCCGAAAGGCGGGGCCTCCTCTTGCATCCGGGACAAGCCCGATGGCACAACCTACACGCTGCGGATAGCCACCACAGCGTTGTGGCCGCCAAAGCCGAACGAGTTGCTCAGCGCCACGATGTTTCCGGCCGGAAGGTCACGTGCCGAGGAGACCACGTCCAGCGCAATCTCCGGATCCTCGTTCACAAGGTTGATGGTGACCGGTGCCTTGCGCTCATGGACGGCGAGCACGGTGAGGACAGCCTCCACCGCGCCGGAAGCGCCCAGGAGGTGTCCCATCTGCGACTTGGTGGCGGAAACCGCGACGTTGTCCACATGGGAGCCGAGGGCGGCGCGCAGGGCAGTGTACTCCGGCTTGTCGCCAACTGGCGTGGAGGTCGCGTGCGCGTTGACATGCACCACGTCCTCGGCCTGAATCCGGCCGTCGAACATGGCGGCCTTGAGGGCGCGGGTTGCACCGAGACCCTCGGGATCCGGGGCGGTGATGTGGTAGGCATCGGCGGTGACGGAAGTGCCGGCGAGTTCGCCGTAGATCCGTGCACCGCGGGCCAGCGCGTGTTCCTCGGCCTCCAGCACCAGGGCACCGGCGCCTTCGCCCATGACGAAACCGTCACGTGCGGTGTCATAAGGCCGGGAGGCGCGCTCGGGCTCGTCGTTGCGGCGGGAGAGGGCCTGCATCGAAGCGAACGCGGCCAGCGGCATGGGGTGGATGGCGGCCTCGGCGCCGCCGCACATGACAACGTCGGCCTTGCCTGAACGGATCAACTCCAGGCCGAGGTGCATGGCTTCGGTGCCGGAGGCGCACGCCGAGACGGGCGTGTGGGCGCCGGCGCGGGCGCCCAGGTCAAGGCTTACCGCCGCGGCGACACCGTTGGGCATCAGCATGGGCACCGTCATGGGCAGGACCCGGCGCGGACCCTTTTCCTTCAGGGTGTCCCAGGCGTCCAGCAGCGTCCAGACCCCGCCGATGCCGGTGGCGAAGGCCACGGCGAGCCGGTCCTGGTCGATTTCGGTGATGCCCGAATCCGCCCAGGCTTCACGGGCGGCGATGACGCCGAACTGGGTGGAGGGGTCCATCCTCTTGGCCTCGACGCGGGTGAGCACGTCCAGGGCCGGAGTGCTGCACCGGGCGGCGAAGTGGACGGGAAGTTCGTACTTGGCTACCCAGTCGTCCTCGAGGGTGCGGGCACCGGAGACCCCCTTGAGGGCGTTGTTCCACATGGTGGGAACATCGCCGCCGATGGGCGTGGTGGCACCCAGACCGGTAATGACTACTTTGCGTGTCATGGGATCACTCTTTCGTCGGTGGGGGTTCCGCCTGCGTCCGCAGGGTCCCGCACGTGTTGGTGGTCGGCCCAGTCCCGGTCAGGGATAGTGCCGGATAGTGCGGCGGGCTGCCGGTCCGGTCAACCCGGACCGGCAGCCCGCCAAGCCGAATAAACGGCGGGAGCCTTGACTAGGCCTGTGCCCCGGCGATGAAGCTGACGGCGTCGCCAACGGTCTTGAGGTTCTTGACCTCTTCGTCGGGGATGCGCACGCCGAACTTTTCTTCAGC
>JABFWC010000262.1 GCA_013362385.1 Pseudarthrobacter sp. | reverse complement strand
GAGGGGATGGCCGACTGCCTGGTAGGCAGAGACGCGCAGCAGCAGGACGGCCGGCCCCTGGGCGTCGCCGGCCAGCTGGAGCCAGCATGCATCAAGAAGGGGAAGGGCTTCGGAGTAGGCGCCGTCGTTGTAGAGTGCACGCGCCTGGATTGCCTGTGCGCGGGGAAGCAATGAGGGCTCGTGGATCCGGGCCGCAATGGAGCGTGCGCTGGAGTTGCGGAACCGCAGCAGGGCCTCCTTGGCCGCCGCCAGGAGTTCGTCGTCGCCCGGGCGCACGCCGCACTCCAGTGCCCACTCCACGGACCGGAGCAGGCCCTCGCCGCGGAGCTGGACCGGATCCTGGTGGGCCTTGACCTTTTCGAACAGTTGGAGGCTGCGCGACACCGAGATGGTGTGCCGGATGGCAACGGCGAAGAGCGCGTTCCACATGGTGAGCTCCGCCGGAACTCCGGGCAACTCCACCACCATCTGCTGGTCCAGGAGGGACCTGACCAAGGCTGCGCCGCTGATGTCCTCAATGACTTTGCGGCCCACGGGACCGGCCAGGGCAATGAGCTTCAGTGCCTCCTGTTCCTCGGGAGTGCGGCGGAGATTGTCCTTGGCCACAACGCCGCCAAGCCGGGGACCGTCGGCGGGCAGGGACCCGAGAAGTATCCAGATTCCGTTGCGCTTGGCCAGGATCCCGGCTTCGGCGGCGTCGTGGAGCAGCGCGTCCAGGATGCGCGGGTTGCCGCCGGACGCGTTCCAGACGGCGTCAACCGTGGCCGCCGGAACAGTGCCGTCCAAAATATGGGCGAGGACCTCTTCGATCTGCTCCCGGTTGAGCGGTCGCAGGTCCACCCGCTCGGCGAGGCCGTCGTACCAGAGCTGGTCCAGCGGCTGCGGCAGGCCGGGCCGTGGACTGGCAGCGGCCAGCACGGTGGCCCAACCCGCCGAGATCAGGTCCGCCAAAACGCCTGCCGAGGCCTCGTCCAGCTGGTGCGCGTCGTCAACCGCCAGCAGGACGCCCGCCTGGTTGCCCGCCTTGAGCTTCTCGAAGTAGGCCCACATGGACCGCAGCACCGCAACCGGAGAGACCGATTCCTCAGCGGTCAGGTCGCCGGTGTAGGGGGTCAGCACCCCGAAAGGCACTCCTGACAGGGCCGAGCTTGCATGGATCCGCAGGACATTCAGCTCGCCCGCAAGCCGTTCGGTCACCGCGTCCGTGACGGATGATTTTCCCACGCCGGGGCCGGCCATGACGAAGACTGCCTGGCTGGTTCCGTTCCGGATGACGTTGCAGATCCGTTCCACCGGTTCCCGGCGGCCGGTGAGGAGCCGGTGGGCGGCTGTGGCCCGGTGTCCATTAGACGAGTCCAGTCAGATCACCCCTGGAGGTTACGCCGAGCTTGGTGAAGACCTGGTACAGGTGGCCCTCCACCGTCCGGACTGACACGCCCATTTCCAGGGCGATGTCGCGGTTGGAGGCTCCCCGGCCGGCCATCCGGGCAATCTGCCGTTCCCTGCTGGTCAGCAGCGGGCTGCCGCTGCTGGGCACGATCGGCAGGTTGGCCACTGTTGCGGCGAGGATGTCGAGGCGGGCCTGGGCGGTCCTGGCCGAAATCGCGTCCCCGTCCTGGCGGGCGAAGTCCACCGCCAGTGCCATGCACCGTGCTTCGACGGCGTCCAGCTCGAGGGTGGCGGCGAGTTCACCGCCGGCCAGGAGTGCCTTGGCATCCTTGGTCCTGCTTCCGATGGCTGTCAGCCGGGAAATTTCCGCCAGGGGTCCCTGCCGATGCCCGGCGATCTCCTCCAGCAGGCGGAAGTCGGCATCGTTGCCGTTCACGGTTGCCGCCAGCAGGTCGATGCCGGCGATGGTCCACCGGCCGGCGGCCATGTTGCGGCGCGCCATTTGCTTAAGGGTTGTCACGGCCTCGGAATCACCAAGCCAGCGGCCGGCCAACAGCGCGCAGAACTCGATAATGCTTTCGGCAGCGAACCCGGCCGTTCCGGGGGTCCTTTGCAGTTTGCCAAGGTACCTGCGGGCTTGTGCAGTGTTGCCCGTCTGTGCGTAGGCGAGTGCGGTGGCGGCGTACGCGCTGCGGAGTGCGGTTTCCACCGGCTGGAGCTCCAGCTGCGCGGCCGCCGAAATGAGGGGTTCCAGCGCCGCTTCCCCGCGGCCCGAGAAGACGTACGCCATCCCCACCGCGAGCTCGGTGGCGGCGCTGCGGTAGGGAAGGCCGCTGGGCCGGCCCTGGCCGGCGGAGTTGAGGAGGTCGATGCAGCGCCTCCACTGGCCCGCCACCAGCAAGACGAAATACGACTCCTTCATGTACTTCTCGCGGAGGCCGACAACATGCGAGGCATCGCTGAGCTGGCCGCCGAGCTGCCGCATCAGGCTCAGCGCGTCCATCTCACGGCCGGTCATGGCCAGGGCGCCCATCAGGATGATCGCGGAGCGGAACCTGAAGCCGGTGTCCGGATTCAGTCCGGGGTCCGCTGCGCGTTCCAGGTCCGGGATCATGGCTGCGAAGTCGCCGGCATGGGCGTGGTACTCGAATTCGCTCAGTGCGATGCGGTTGGCGGCCACAGCAACCGGTGCGGGCCAGGCCGCATGGATGCCTGCTTTGTCGAGCCGCTCCCGGGCCGACGCCAGGAGCTCCGGAACCTTCCCGGCATGCCCCGGCAGCCTGAGCATGACACGCGCCTTGGCAGCAACCACCTCGGCGTACTCCTCAAGGTCCAGGGCTTCCAGCTCCGGCTGCGAGATGTCATCCAGTGCTGCGAGGGCCTGGACCGGCATGTCCAGCTGAAGGTACGCCGCGGCTTTCTGCCGTTGGGCGGGCGCCCACTGCGGGTCCGTCCTTTGCAGCATGTCCGCGTAGGTCAGGGCGAAGCGGGGATCGAAGAGCTGGACTGCCGCTTCTGCGGCCGCAAGGGCCAGCGCGGGGCCCAGCGCGGCCTCGCACTCGTGCGTCCAGGCGGCGGCGGACATCAGTTCTTCCACCGTCATGGCGGCGGGATCGGGTTCCTTCCCGCCCAGCAGCACGGCCCGCAGTTCCCGGCGGCGGGAAATGCTCAGCCATGTCCTGACGACGTCTCCGATGTACTTTTCCCGCAGGGACACCCAGCGGTGGTCGGAGTCGTCGATCTCCAGCAGCCCGGCATCTTCCATGTCCGCCACGACGTCGGCACCGTAGATCGCTGTGAGCCTGGACAGTTCCACCCGCCGGGCGCAGGACAGCATCTCAATCACTTCGCGGGTTTGCGGTGTTTCGCGGGACCAGCGGGACCGGACGATGTCATCGAGGCTGGCGGCACCGTCGAGCACGACCTTGTCGCGGAGGGTCCAGACGGAATCGGACAGCACGAGGTTGCCGGACAGCTGCTGCTCGGTGACCAGGGCCTTGAGCAGCAGGGGGTTGCCGCCCACCATCTGGTGGAAGGTAGTGACCAGCGAGGACGAGACGCGATGCCCCAGCAGAGACAGCAGGACCTGCCTGGTCTGCAGTTCATTGAGGTTGCTGAGCCGGACCTCGGTCAGCCTCCGCTCCGTCAGCAGCCAGTGGAAGTCGGCCGGAAGGTCGCTGGAGTTGGGCGCCACCGCAATGATCCTGGCCGTGCGGGTGAGCATGATATTCAGCAGCACCCCCGCGCTCATGTCGTCGATGCTTCCGGAGGTGTCCAGGGTGATGATGCAGGGCCTGCCCGCGGCGTCGCTGCGGATGAGCGAGGTGATGCCGCGCAGGATGGCGGTGGGTGAACCCATGTAGGCCTGCGGCAGCCGGGCCAGCAGGAAAGACAGGCACCCGTAGGGGGTGCCCGAGCCGGAGGGGCCGGTGCGAAGCTGCAGTGACCAGACGTCCGGTCCCAGGTCAGCAACTGCGGCCCGCGCGAGGGAGGACTTGCCCACTCCCCGTCCGCCAGTGATGACCACACCGAGGGAGTTCTCGCTGGTGAGGGCGGTGCGGGCGGCCTCAAGGTTGGCACTGCGGGCTGGCGCAGACCACTGGCCCTCCGTCGGCGCGGAGGGTCTCGTGGGCAGCCCGTCATTGGGAGGTATTGACCCACGTCCCCAGCTGAGTGGCTCGATTGACATGAACTTGTCCCCTACATCCTGCAGTAGCGGGATATAGCCCCATTGCTCCCCCGCATAGGTAGAAGAGTACCCTGCCGGGCCGACAACGAGACAGGGCAAAAGGCCTTTAAGTTTTTTATTGCAAACGACTGGATTTGGCCGGGTGGAACTTTTGCTGCGCCGCCGTCAGCCCTTCCCGCAGCAGTGACTCCACGGCGTCGGCGGCTTCGTCGAGCAGGAACGGCAGTTCCTTGAGTTCGGCCGTGCCGAAATCCCGCAGGACATAGTCGGCCGTGTCCATCCTGCCGGGGGGACGGCCGACCCCTACGCGCACCCGCGGGTACTCCTTCGTGCCCAGCGCCTTGGAGATGTCGCGCAGGCCGTTGTGGCCCCCTTCGCCGCCGCCAACTTTCAGCTTGACAGAATTAAAAGGAATGTCGATCTCGTCATGCACGGCCACCACGTGGTCCGGCGCAATGCCGAAAAAGTTGGCCAGCGCGGCGACGGGGCCGCCCGAGACGTTCATGTAGGTCATGGGCTTGGCCAGGATGACGCGCGGGCCGCCGATTCCCAGCCGTCCCTCGACTACCTGGGCCCGTGCCTTGTGCGTCTTGAACCCGGCCCCCACGCGGCCGGCAAGTTCGTCGAGGACCATCTGGCCGACGTTGTGCCGGTTGCCTTGGTTCTGCGCCCCGGGGTTGCCGAGGCCTACGATCAGCCAGGTATCAGTCATGGGTCAATCCTATGGTCGGCCCGCGGACGGGGTCCGAACAGGCGGGCGGGGCCGGAGATGGCAGTGGCCGGGCCCCTGCGGGATCCGGCCACAACGACATGCGGGAGTGGTTACTCTGCAGCGGCTTCTTCGGCTGCCGGAGCTTCCTCTGCTGCAGCTTCGGGTGCTGCTTCGGCTTCTTCTTCCCCGGCAATCTCAACGGCCTCGGAGATGTTGACCACGAGCGCCTCGGCGTCGGTCAGCAGCGCAACGCCCTGGGGCAGTGCGAGGTCGGACGCGTGGATGTGCTCGCCGGCGTTACGGCCTTCGATGCTGACCGTGACGGTCTCGGGCAGGTGGGTTGCCTCGGCTTCGACGGACACGGCGGTCAGTTCGAGGTTGTGCACGGTGCCGGGAGCGGCCTCGCCCTCCAGGTGGACCGGAACGTCGACCGTGACCTTCTCGCCCTGGCGGACGGTCAGGAGGTCGATGTGCTCAATGATCTGCTTTACGGGGTCACGCTGGACGTCCTTGACCAGGGCCAGGTGGCCTTCACCGTTGATGTCCAGGGACAGCAGGGCGTTGGGGGTGCGGACGGCCAGGGTGGTGGCCTTGGCCGGGAGGGTGACGTGGATCGGCTCTGCGCCGTGGCCATAGATGACGGCGGGGATCTGGTGGTTCGCGCGGGCGCGGCGGGCGTAGCCCTTGCCGAATTCGGTGCGCAGTTCTGCTGCGAGCTTCTGCTCAG
>JABFWC010000140.1 GCA_013362385.1 Pseudarthrobacter sp. | reverse complement strand
CATCGCGGACGTTTCGTACCACCCACGGGGCGCGTTTCTGACCTCAGGGGCCGAACGGTCAAGGTCTGGCTGCGCGGCCCACTTCACCCCGTTGGCCAGGACCCGCTGGACCTGCGGGTGGTCGTACACCGGGTCTTCCTGGTCGCCTGGACTGAAGTAGAAGATGCGGCCCTTGCCCCGGGTGAATGTAACGCCGGAACGGAACACCTCGCCGCCTGCAAAGGAGCTGATGAAGATCAGGTCGTCCGGATCCGGAATGTCGAACAGCTCGCCGTACATCTCCTGCTCCGGTATGACGATGGGGTTGTCCACACCCTCGGCGATGGGGTGGGAGGGCTTCACGGTCCACACCAGCTCGCGTTCGCCTTCGTTCCGCCACGCCAGCGAGCAACTCGTGCCCAGCAGTTTGGTGAAGATCTTCGCGAAGTGCCCGGAGTGGAGAACGATCAGCCCCATCCCGCCGAGCACGTGCCGGTGGACGCGTTCGACGATGGCGTCGCTGACTTCCGCATGCGCCATGTGGCCCCACCAGAGCAGGACGTCCGTCTCCACAAGCACCTCCTCGGCAAGGCCGTGCTCCTCGTCGGCGAGGACCGCCGTCGTGATGTCTGCTTCCGGATAGTGGGGGCGCAGGCCGGCGGCGATGGCGCCATGGATGCCGTCGGGATAGATCTCGCCGATGTGCGGAGGCTCGTTGACAGCCTCGTGGCGGCCCTCGTTCCAGACCCGGATCCTCAGTTTGCCGTCCATTAGAGTCGAACCTCCCTCTGCTCCAGCGCGGACTGGTAGCACGCGTCGATGATCTGTGCCCGATAGAGCGCCAGCGAGCCGTCGTGCGTGGCCCATTCCTGCGCTCCGCCGCGCACTGCGGTCACGAAATCTTCCACCACCGCGTCGTGGGCGCGGCCGGGCAGCACAGTGGGCACGTAGTCGGCGGATTCGCCGTCCTTGTCGGTGAAGACCCGGAGCTCGCCTACCGGCGGGAAGGGCGCGCCGTGCACCTTAAGTTCCGCGCCGCCGTCGGTGCCGTAGACCGTGAAGTCGAGCAGGTCGTCCGTTTCCCGGTACGTTGCCCAGGCAGCCTCAAGGAGCAGGGTCCGGCCGCCCTCGAGCCGGAGGAACGCCGAGGCGAAGTCCTCGACCTCGAAGGCATGGCTGGTGGCCTGCGCGGTGTAGCGGTTTCCGCCGCCCCTGCCCTGCGGACCGAGCTCGGAGTGGGTGGCGGCGGAGACGGCCAGCACCGTCGGTTCGCCGAGCAGGTGCAGGGCGTAGTCCAGTGCGTGCACGCCGATGTCGGCCAGCGGTCCGCCGCCGGCGAGCTCCGGGTTGGTGAACCAGCTGCCCAGGGTGGGGATGCCGGAGCGGCGGAGCCAGGATGCCTTCGCGTAGTACGGCCGGCCCAGCCCGCCGTCGTCGATGACTTGCTTGAGCGCTTGGATGTCTCCGCGGCGGCGGTGGTTGAAGGCGACGTCCAGGACGCGCCCGGCCTTGCGGGCCGCGTCCACCATGGCCTGGCCCTCGACGGCGTTGCGCGCGATGGGCTTTTCACTCAGCACGTGGATTCCCCGCTCCAGCGCGGCGATGGCGATGGGCGCGTGCAGGAAGGTGGGCACCGCCACGCTGATGGCGTCCAGGCCGCCGCCGTCCAGCATGTCGTTCCAGTCGGCGAAGGCGTTGGGAATGGCGTATTCGGCCTGCAGGCTGTCCCGGAGTTCCTGTTCCATCCCCGCCAGGGACACGATGCGCACGCCGTCCAGGTCGTGGTAGGCCTTCAGGTGCTGCTGGCCGGCCCAGCCGATGCCGACCACCCCGACCCTCAACTCCCGGGCCAAGGCCTCTCCTGGGGCGGCCGGCTGCTGGCCGGGGGACTGCTCGTTGTTCACGGAGATTCCTTTTCCTGGTGGTACTGGTATCGGGTGGGTTCCTCAGCCTTTGACGGCACCGGCAGTCATGCCGGCCACGATACGCCTTTGGCAAAGGAGCACAAGGATGACCAGCGGGACGCCGCCGGGTTCCCCGCCTGCTCTCCCGGTACCTGGTGGGCTTCGCGGGACGCCTGAAACTGGCGGGTGGATGACTGAAACCACCATTTAACACAGCCGAAACCCACCCAAAAATAGCCGCCATACAGTTGGAACCAGACGGCAACAGCCGCCCCTCCGCTGAACGTGGCTTCTCCAGCCGCGTCCCTCCTCGGAGCGGCTCTGACGGCAACTTACCGTTCTCTCTTCGCATCTTGAAAGGGGTTTCCCATGGATTCGGGAAATGTCGCTTGGATTCTGGCCAGCTCCGCGCTGGTCTGCATGATGATCCCCGCCCTGGCCCTGTTTTACGGGGGCATGGTGGGCTCGCGCCGCATCCTCAACATGATGATGATGTGCTTCGGGGGCGCCAGCCTGGTGGCGGTGCTTTGGGCGCTGTTCGGGTACTCCATGGCCTTCGGAAACTCCGTGGGCGGCCTGGGACTCATCGGAGACGTCACCGAGTTCCCCGGCATGGGGCAACTGCTGGCCGCGGACGAGGGGGCGTCCATCCCGGTCATCCTGTTTGCCGCATTCCAGCTGTTCTTTGCCTGCGTCACCACGGCGCTGGTTGCCGGAGCCGCGGCCGGACGCATGAAGTTCGGCGCCTGGATGCTGTTCGCCGGCATCTGGGCCACCATCGTCTACTTCCCCATCGCGCACTGGGTTTTCGCCTTCAACTCGACGGACGGCAGCTCGGTGGGCGGCTGGATCGCCAACGGCATCAAGGCCATCGACTTCGCCGGCGGCACCGCGGTGCACATGAACGCCGGCGCCGCAGCCCTGGCCCTGGCGCTGGTCCTGGGCAAGAGCTCAGGCTGGCCCAAGGTGGAACACGCCAAGCCGCACAGCCGGCCGCTGGTGCTGCTGGGCGCCGGCCTGCTCTGGGTGGGCTGGTTCGGCTTCAACGCCGGTTCCGCACTCTCCGCCGGCCAATCGGCGTCGGTGGTGTTCCTGAACACCGCAGTGGCAGCTTCCGCCGGCCTGCTCGCCTGGGCCCTCGTGGAGCGGGTGCGCCACGGCGCGGCCACCAGCATGGGCGCGGCATCCGGCCTGATCTCCGCACTGGTTGCCATCACCCCTGCCTGTGGCGCAGTCAGCCCCCTCGGTGCCCTGGCCATCGGCGCCATCGCCGGTGCAGTCTGCTCGCTGGCCATCGAGCTGAAGTTCCGGCTCGGCTTCGACGACTCGCTCGACGTCGTCGGCGTCCACCTGGTGGGCGGCATCCTGGGCACGCTGCTGATCGGCCTCTTCGCCACGGACGCAGCACCCAACGCCGTCAGCGGCCTGTTCTACGGCGGCGGCTTCGAACTGCTGGGCGTGCAGGCGCTGGCAGCGGTTACCGTGCTGGTGTACTCCTTCGGCATCACCTGGGTCCTTGCTAAGATCCTCGACAAGGCCATCGGCCTGCGCATCAAGCCCGAAGACGAACTGCGCGGCATCGACCTCGCCGCCCACTCCGAGCTGGCCTACCTGACGGACGAAGAACCCGTGGAGCTGGGCTCGCCGCAGCGGGTCTAGCCTGGTACAGCCCGGCGTCAGCTGCCGGGCGCCCGCCTGCTGGGGGCGGCGCCCGGTGCAC
Source organism: Pseudarthrobacter sp. (assembly GCA_013362385.1). Lineage (GTDB taxonomy): Bacteria > Actinomycetota > Actinomycetes > Actinomycetales > Micrococcaceae > Arthrobacter. Next base: position 1,930 of record JABFWC010000140.1, on the reverse strand, counting down.
ACGCACCCGCGGTGTGCACCGCGGGTCCCAGCGCACGAGTCAGGGCCAAATCTTGGACCGGTGCCGGCAGCCGCCGGCTTATAGTTCCAGGGTTTGGCCCTTTGCTGTGCCTGGGCCGGTGGCCCGAAACCGCCGTCCTACTCCTTGAACAGCCCGGCCAGGTCCTCGGCCGTGATGGCTCCGCCCGCAAGTGCGTCACCCTCCATGACGTCCGCGAACAGCTGCGACTTGCGGGTCTTCAGCGCCATGACCTTTTCCTCGATGGTGTCCTTCGCAACCAGCCGGTACACCATCACGTTGCGCGCCTGCCCGATCCGGTGCGTCCGGTCCACGGCCTGTGCTTCCGACGCGGGGTTCCACCAGGGGTCGAGCAGGAAGACGTAGTCGGCCTCCGTCAGGTTGAGGCCGAACCCGCCGGCCTTCAGCGAGATCAGGAACACCGGCGCCTTGCCGTTCTTGAATTCGCTGACCACGTCGGCACGGTTGCGGGTGGCGCCGTCGAGGTAGCAGTACTCGATCTCTTCCTCGTCCAGCCGCTCCCGGACCTTGCCCAGGAATCCGGTGAACTGGCTGAAGATCAGGGCGCGGTGCCCCTCGGCCACCAGGTCCTCCAGCTGTTCGAACAGCACATCCAGCTTGCTGGACCGCACGGCGGACAGCGCAGGATCAACCAGCGAGACGTCCAGGCTCAGCTGCCGGAGCAGCGTCAGCGACTGGAAGATGGTGAACCGGTTCTTGTTGACGTCCTCGATCAGGCCCAGGATTTTTTGCCGTTCACGCTGCAGGTGGGTCTGGTAGACCTTCTGGTGGCGCGGGTTCAGCACCACTTCCAGGACCTGTTCCTGCTTGGGCGGCAGGTCCTTGATCACCTGGTCCTTGGTGCGGCGCATCATCAGCGGCCGGACCCGGCGCCGGAGCTTCTCCAGCTGCCCCTTGTCGCCGTTCTTCTCCACCGGCTTCTGGTAGTACTCGGTGAAGCGCTTGGGGCTGGAGAACAGGCCCGGCGCCACGATCGATGTCAGCGCCCAGAACTCCATGAGGTTGTTCTCCAGCGGCGTGCCGGTGATGGCCAGCTTGAAGGTGGCGGGCAGCTTCCGGGCGCACTGGTACGCCTTGGACTGGTGGTTCTTGACGAACTGCGCCTCGTCCAGCACCAGCCCGGACCAGGTGAGGGACGCGTAGGACTCGTAGTCGATGCGGAAGAGCGCGTAGGAGGTGATGACGACGTCGGCACCGGCCAGGGACGCCACCGGGTCCAGGCCGCTCTTGGCGAACGTCTCGCCAACGGTCCGGACGGTGAGGCCGGGGGCGAACCGCGCTGCCTCGGCGGCCCAGTTGCCCACCACGCTGGTGGGCGCCACTACCAGGAAGGGCGCGACGGCGGCGGGCCGGGTTGCGGACGTGGCGGCAGCACCGCCGTCGGGCGCTGCTCGCGGAACGGCGGCCGCGGCCTCCACCGCCAGGTCCTTTGCCGCGCACATCAGCGCCAGCGCCTGGACGGTCTTGCCGAGGCCCATGTCGTCGGCGAGGACGCCACCCAGGCCGTGCTTGTACAGGAAGCTGAGCCAGTTGTAGCCCTCCAGCTGGTAGGGGCGCAACTCCGCGTTCAGCGAAGAAGGCAGCGGCAGACCGTCTGTGCCGCCTTCCAGGAGGCCGCCCACCGCGGAGCGCCACGCCGCCGCCTGCTGGTCCACGATGCCCAGCTGCGCCAGCTCGTCCCAGAGCCCGGCCTGGAACCGGCTGATCTGCAGCGGGGCGTCCTTGTTGTCCTGCAGGGAACGGGCCTCCTCGATCAGGGCCCGCAGCTGGTGCAGCTCCGGCAGGTCGAGCGAGAAGTAGGCGCCGCTGGGCAGCAGCATCTTGGTCTGGCCGGCGGCGAGGGCGGAAAACACCGCGGCGAAGGAGACCGGCTGGCCTTCGAGGGAAATCT
>JABFWC010000061.1 GCA_013362385.1 Pseudarthrobacter sp. | reverse complement strand
GGCTTCCTGGGCCACGACGCGGTCGCCGCCACCGCTGCTCCCGCGCCTTCCGCCGACAAGCCCGTGGTTCCCTTCCACGGCGACCACCAGGCCGGCATCACCACCGCAGCGCAGGACCGCCTCCACATGGCAGCCTTCGACGTCACCACCACCAAGCGGGAAGAGCTGGTCCAGTTACTCAAGGACTGGACCAAGGCTGCCGAGGCCCTCACGGAGGGCCGGACCGCCGGGGCAACCGGCGCTGTGGACGGTCCCTATGGTGCGCCGCCCGAGGACACCGGGGAAGCCCTGGACCTCAACGCCGGAAAGCTGACCCTGACCTTCGGTTTCGGCGCCAGCCTGTTCGAAAAGGACGGCGCGGCACGCTTCGGCCTGGAAGGGCGGAGGCCCGCGGCCCTGATCGACCTGCCGCATTTTCCCGGCGATGACCTCGATCCCGGCCGCAGCAGCGGTGACCTGGTGGTCCAGGCCTGCGCCGACGATCCCCAGGTGGCCGTCCACGCCATCCGCAACCTCGCCCGGATCGGCTTCGGGAAGGTACGGGTCCGCTGGTCCCAGCTGGGCTTTGGCCGCACCTCTTCCACCTCGCGCACCCAGCAGACTCCGCGGAACCTGTTCGGCTTCAAGGACGGCACCAACAACCTCAAGGTCGAGGACCAGCAGCTGCTGGACCAGCACGTGTGGGCCCGTCCGTCCCGGCCCGAGGACGCCTGGCTGGCGGGCGGCAGCTACCTGGTTGCCCGCCGGATCCGGATGCACATCGAGACGTGGGACCGGACCTCGCTGGGCGAACAGGAAGGCCTGATCGGCCGGACCAAGGGGACCGGAGCCCCGCTGTCCGGTGGCGAGGAGTTCACCGAGCCCGACTTCGCCCGGCAGGGCAAGGGCGGCAAGCCGCTGATTCCGCTCGATTCGCACATGCGCATGGCGCACCCCGGCCAGAACAACGGGGTGCGGATGTTGCGCCGCGGCTACAACTACACGGACGGTTCCGACGGCGTGGGCCACCTCGACGCCGGCCTGTTCTTCATCGCGTTCGTCACCGACCCGCGGAGCCACTACGTCCCCATGCAGATGGCCATGGCGAAGGGCGACACGCTGGCCGTGGAGTACCTCAAGCACACCGGCTCGGGCCTGTTCGCGGTCCCCGGCGGGGTGAAGCCGGGCGGTTTCATCGGCCAAGGGCTCTTCACGTAGGACTGCACGGGGGCTGCGGCACGACTGAGACGGCGGGGTCCCGGCCACCGCGGCTGCCAGGACCTACTGGCCCGTGCCTACTGCAGCGGCCGGCCGGCCATCCGTTCCAGCCGGGAGATCCGGTCGCGCATCGGCGGGTGGGTGGCGAAGAGCTTGTTGATGGCACCGCCCCGGAAGGGGTTGGCGATCATCAGGTGCGAGGCGTTGACCAGCCGCTGGTCCTGCGGCAGCGGCGCAATGCTGACGCCGCGCTCGATCTTGGCCAGGGCTGAGGCGAGCGCCAGCGGATCGCCCGTCAGCCGCGAACCGTCCTCGTCGGCGTCGTACTCCCTGGTGCGCGAGATGGCCAACTGGATCAGCGACGCCGCGCAGGGCGCCAGCAGGGCCATGGCGATCATGGCCAGCGGGTTGGCGTTGCGCCGGTCTCCGCCGCCGAAGAACAGCAGCATCTGCCCCACCGAGGTGATCACGCCGGCGACGGCGGCGGCCACCGAAGACGTAAGGATGTCCCGGTTGTAGACGTGCATGAGTTCGTGGCCCAGGACGCCGCGGAGTTCGCGGGCATCCAGGAGCTGCAGGATCCCCTCCGTGCAGCAGACGGCGGCGTTGCGCGGGTTCCGTCCCGTGGCGAACGCGTTGGGATTCATGGTGGGTGAGACATAGATCCGCGGCATGGGCTGGTTGGCGCGGGCGGACAGTTCGCGGACGATCTGGTAGAGCTGCGGCGCCTGGGCTTCGGTCACCGGGAAGGCCTGCATGGAGCGGATGGCGATCTTGTCGCTGTTCCAGTAGCCGTAGAAGGTGGTGCCGACGCCGATCAGCGCCATGATCCAGATGGGGGCCGAGCTTCTGGTGCCCACCCCGATCAGGCCGCCGAGACCGAGCAGCACCGCCCACAGGACGCCGAACAGGGCCGCCGTCTTCAGGCCGTTGTGATGGTTGTGCACGTTTCCTCCTTGTTCAAGGAACGGTCCGCTACGGCACCGGGTTCCGGGCGTCATACCTGCCGAAGCCCGGCTGCAGTTTCGCCGCCGTCCACGCACCGGCGATGCACAGTGCGCCGCCGAGCAGCAGGACCCAGCCCTCACTCAAAATCTTAGTCCGGCCGCCGGCCAGCAGGTCTCCGATGCGCGGCCCGCCGGCCACCACCACGATGAAGACGCCCTGGAGCCGGCCGCGGAGGCGGTCCGGGGCGGCCGCCTGCAGGATCGTGTTGCGGAAGACGCTGCTGATCGAGTCGGCGATGCCTGCCAGCGCGCAGCAGATGGCGGCGGGAACCAGCCAGGGTGTCACGCCGCCGTGGGGCGCGTGCCCTGCCAGCAGCACCACCAGCCCGAACGCCGCGATGGAGGCGCCCCACCCCATGACGGAGACGACGACGGCGGTCCCCTGCCGGCGGACCATCCCCAGCGGCCCGGAGAACAGCCCGGCGAGGAAGGCCCCGACGGCGGTGCACGCCAGCAGGAGGCCCACGGTCGCCTCGCCGCCGCCGATGGCCACGGCCGCGACGGCCGGAAGCAGTGCGCGCGGCTGGGCCAGGATCATGGCGATGAGGTCGATGATGAACGTCATCCGGAGGTTGGGGCGCGTGCCGAGGAAGCGGAAGCCTTCGACGACGGAGCGGAGCCCGGCCTTGCTGTGCCCTCCTGCCGGGGGCATCGCCGGAAGCCGGTATACCGCCCAGAGGACGAACGCGAAGCTGGCGAAGTCGATGGTGTAGGTCCAGCTAAAACCAAGCAGCGCCACCAGGACGCCGGCCAGCAGCGGCCCGGCCGTCATGGCAAGGCCCATGGACAGCATGTTCAGCGCGTTGGCCGCGGGCAGCAGTTCCTTGCGGATGAGCGCCGGAATGATGGCGCTCCTGGCCGGCTGGTTGATGGCCTGGGCTCCGCTTTGGACAGCGACGAGGAGATAGAGGATCCAGACGTTGCCCAGGTGCAGCCAGGACTGGAGGGCGATGAGGCCTGTGGCCAGCCACAGCACCATGGAAGCCAGCAGGGCTATGCGCCGCCGGTCATGTGCATCGGCGACCGAGCCGCCCATCAGGCCGCCCGCCACCAGGGGCACCAGCGCGAAAACGCCCAGCAGCCCCACGTAGAAGCTGTCCTGCGTCAGCCGGTAGACCTCCAGGCCCGCGGCCACCAACGTGAGCTGGCTGCCGACGGCGGACACCGCGGATCCCAGCCAGAGCCGGCGGAACGCCGGGCTTTCCTTGAGCGGCCTGACGTCGGCCAGAATTCTCCCCACCCGGCAACCCTAGCGGGCGGCACGGACAGGTTAGCCACGCCTTATTGTGACTTACTAATAATAAGTGCTTCAATGGAGCCATGACGGAGCACTTCGACGGCCAGGAAGCATGGGCTGCTGCCCTGCGCGCCCACGGCCGCAGGGTGACAAAGCAGCGGCTTGCTGTACTGGCCGCCGTCGAACGCCACCCCCACTCCCCGGCGGAAAGCATCCTGGCTGCTGCACGTGCAGAACTGCCGGAGCTGACCGCGCAGTCCGTGTACGTTGTCCTGGGCGACCTGACGGACCTGCACATGCTGCGCAGGTTCGAGCCGCCGCACTCCCCGGCCCTGTATGAAACGCGGGTCGGGGACAACCACCACCACGCGATCTGCATCAGCTGCGGCCGCGTGGAGGACGTGGACTGCGCCGTCGGACACGCCCCGTGCCTCACCCCCCACTGGAACCCGGACGCCAAACCGATGACGATCCAGATCGCCGACGTCATGTACCAGGGCATCTGCCAGGACTGCCAGCGGGCCCAACAACTTCCTCCCCAGTCGTCCCTTACAAGAAACAAAGAAATAGGAGAACAATGACTGCCGTTTCCACAACCCAGTCAGGTGCGCCGGTAACGTCCGACGCACACTCAAAGTCAGTTGGTGCCGACGGTGCCATCATCCTGACTGACCACTACCTGGTGGAAAAGCTCGCCCAGTTCAACCGCGAGCGGGTTCCGGAGCGCGTAGTGCACGCCAAGGGCGGCGGTGCAGTCGGTACGGTCAAGACCACCGAGGACGTCTCCAAGTACACCAAGGCAGCATTCCTGCAGCCCGGCGTCGAGACCGAGATGCTGATCCGCTTCTCCTCGGTGGCCGGCGAGAACGGTTCCCCGGACACCTGGCGCGATCCGCGCGGTTTCGCCGTGAAGTTCTACACCAGCGAGGGCAACTACGACCTCGTGGGCAACAACACCCCGGTCTTCTTCATCCGCGATGGCATCAAGTTCCCGGACTTCATCCACTCGCAGAAGCGCCTGCCGGGCACGCACCTGCGCGACGCCGACATGCAGTGGGACTTCTGGACCCTGTCCCCCGAGTCCGCCCACCAGGTCACCTGGCTCATGGGCGACCGGGGCCTGCCCGCATCCTGGCGTGAAATGCAGGGCTACGGCTCGCACACCTACCAGTGGATCAACGCCGCGGGCGAGCGTTTCTGGGTCAAGTACCACTTCAAGTCCAACCAGGGCGTGAAGAACATGACCTCCGAGCAGGCCGAGGCCCTGGCCGGCTCCGACGCCGACTTCTACATCCGCGACCTGCACGAGAACATCGAAGCCGGCAACCTCCCCTCCTGGGACCTGCACGTCCAGGTCATGCCGTACGAGGACGCCAAGACCTACCGCTTCAACCCGTTCGACCTGACCAAGGTGTGGCCGCACAGCGACTACCCGCTGATCAAGGTCGGCACCATGGAGCTGAACCGCAACCCGGAGAACTACTTCGCGCAGATCGAGCAGGCCACCTTCGCGCCGTCGAACTTCGTACCCGGCATCGCCGCGTCTCCTGACAAGATGCTGCAGGCCCGCATCTTCTCCTACGCGGATGCACACCGCTACCGCGTGGGCACCAACCACGCCCAGATCCCGGTGAACCAGCCCAAGAACGAGGTGCACAACTACAGCCAGGACGGCCAGGGACGCTTCCTGTTCAACGCCCCCTCCGTTCCGGTCTACGCACCCAACACGTTCGGCGGCCCGGCTGCAGTTGAGCCGCAGAACGTGGCCGGCGGCTGGGAGAACGACGGCGAGCTGACCCTCGCCGCGCACTCCCTCCACGCCGAGGACGGCGACTTCGTCCAGGCCGGCACGCTGTACCGCGAGGTTTACGACGAGGCCGCCAAGGCCCGCTTCCTCGAAACCATCACCGGTGCCGTGGGCGGCGTGAAGCGTTCCGACATCAAGGAACGCGCCATCCAGTACTGGACCAACGTCGACGCCGATCTCGGCGCCAAGCTGCGCGCCAACCTTGGCGCCGGCCAGACCGAATCCGACGCCGAAGCCGCCACCAAGTACTAAAACCCGCACCACCCCGTCTTGTTCTGTTCCGCGAGATGGCACTTAACGGCAGTCCCGGCGTCGGA
>JABFWC010000150.1 GCA_013362385.1 Pseudarthrobacter sp. | reverse complement strand
GCCGAAACCTACTCGGGCATCGAATGGCGTCCAGGCCTGGCGCAGCGCATCCTGCTCGCCGGTGACGAGACCGCCGTCCCTGCCATCTCAGCCATCCTCGAAAGCCTGCCGCCGTGCATGAGCGGGCACGCCTTCCTGGAAGTCCCCGAAGCAGGCGACTTCCAGGAACTGGCCTCGGCGGCCGACGTCGAAATCACCTGGCTGGCCCGGGGCGCTGCAATCGGCCGCTCCCGCCCGCACGGCCAGCTGCTGCAGGAGGCCGTGCGCAAGGCGGTCCCCGTGCCGGGCTGGGTTGGCATCAAAGCGGCCGACGGCGGCGCGGGCCCTGAACCCGAGGACGTCAACGTGGATGAGGACATCCTCTGGGAGACGCCCGCCCGGATGGAGGCCTCCGGTATCCAGGCCACGAGGAACCCCGAAAAACCGGCCGGCGCCCTGCCCTTCTACGCCTGGATCGCCGGTGAGGCCTGGGTCATCAAGGACATGCGGCGCTACCTGGTGCGGGACGTCGGCATCGACCGGAAGCAGGTTGCGTTTATGGGGTACTGGCGGCGGGGCAAAGCCGAAGGCTGATGCTGCCGGTCCTCTCGGCTGGCTTCGAAGGCACGTCACCTTGGCTTCACCTCGGCTTTCCCTGCGCGCTTCTTGTTTCGGTTAGTTTTGCGCTGTGCCTTCCGTTCCCTTGCTTCCCGATTCCGGGCGGCGGGTGTTTGTTGCCCTTGGGGACTCCTTTACCGAAGGGGTGGGGGACCGGGACGAGCGGTTGCCCAACGGGGTGCGCGGCTGGGCCGACCGTGTGGCGGAGAAGCTTGCCAAGGCGCAGCCGGGTTGGAAGTACGCCAATCTGGCCATCCGGAGCAAGCGGCTGCGGCACGTCATCGACGAACAACTCGGACCTGCGCTGCGGATGAAGCCCACGCTGATCACGCTCTATGCTGGTGGCAACGACATCCTTGACCTTAAGACGGACATGGCCGCGTTGATGGCGGACTACGAAAAACTTGTCTCCCGGCTCGCCGGGACAGGCGCCACGCTGGTCCTGTTCACCGGATTCGACGTCAAGGTTTCGGCACTGCTGGAGCCGCTGAAGAAACGCAACGCCTTTTACAACCAGCAGGTCCGGGCCATCGCGGAGAAGTACGGGGCGGTGCTGGTGGACTACTGGTGCCTGGACGCCTTCCACGACCGGCGGATGTGGGACTCGGACCGGCTCCACATGTCCAAAGCCGGGCACAAATACCTGGCCGGCCAGGTCCTGGACCAGTTAGGGGTGCCGCACAAGATCCGGCCCAAGGACTGGGAGCCGCCGCCCCGGCTCAGCCTGCGCGAGTGGGAGCGGCGCCAGCGGCGCTGGATCCACGACTGGGTGCTGCCGCTGTTTGGCCGCAAGCTCCGCGGCGTCACTCTCGGCGACGCCCTAACCCCGCGCTGGCCAGAGCCCGTGAAGGTCCCCCGGAAAGGGGGCCTGAAAAAACTGGCCGCAGCAACGGACGACGGCGGCAGGACGCCTTAGGGAGCAGGCTGCGGCGGGATATCCAGCAGGTTTTCGAAGCCGGGCGCCACACGGCCGGCGTGGAACTCCACGATCTCGAAGTCGGCAACCCCTTCGCTGTAGAACGGGTCCTGCGCGATGCTTGCATCCAGCGCGGCACGGTCAGCCTGCGAGAGCAGCAGCCCGCCGGTGCGGGGAATCTTGCGCCCGGCGGCGATGAACACGCCGTCGTCGAAGGCCTTCTGCAGCCAGGCCATGTGGGCGTCGTTATGGAAGTCGACGATGTCCTGGGGCACGCGGTAGGTGAGGGAGACAACATACATGCAGCCAGCCTACCGGCGGCTGACCTAACTACTTGAAGGATCAATCGTAGAATTAGGCCCATGACCGAACCCCGCTGGCTCAACGCCGACGAACGCCGGGCCTGGCTGGCCCTGGTCAGCATCAACACCCTGCTGCCCGCGGCCCTCGATACCCGGCTGCATGCAGCGGGCAAGCTGTCCCTCTTTGACTACACCGTCCTGGCCATGCTGTCCGAGGCGGAGGGCCGGTTCCTGCCCATGAGTGAACTGGCGGCCCGCAGCAGCGCCTCGCTGTCGCGGCTCTCCCACGTGGTGACCAAGCTGCAGAAGCGCGGCTGGGTTGAACGCCGGCCGCACCCCTCCGATGCGCGGGTCACCACCGCCCACCTGACCGAGGAAGGCATGGAAACCATCGTCGGGCTGGCGCCAGGGCACGTGGAGGACGTCCGCAACCTGTTCCTGGACGCCCTCACGGAGCAGGATGTCCTGGACTTGGCACGGATCGGCGAAAAGGTGGTGGGTCGCCTGGACTCGGACCACTGGATCCTTCGGGAGACCCAGGCCTGATTGGTTGCTCCCGGCAACGGATGGCAAACTAGCCGCATGGAATACACTTCCCGGTTCGTGGCCCTGGGCGATTCATTCACTGAAGGCGTCGGCGACGACGACCCCGCACGTCCCAATGGTGTCCGCGGCTGGGCGGACCGCGTGGCGGAGCAGCTGTGCGCCGCAGATCCCGGCTTTGGCTACGCCAACCTCGCCATCCGGGGCCGGAAGCTCCGGCAGATCCTCGCTGAGCAGGTGGACGCCGCCGTCGCACTCCAACCCACGCTGGTGAGCATCTACGCGGGCGCGAACGACATCCTGCGCCCGCGGGTGGACATCGATGACCTGCTCGTCGAGTACAACGACGCCGTCGAAAAGCTGGCAGCCACGGGCGCCACCGTGGTGATGTTCACCGGCTTCGACGCGCGGGGCTCCAAGGTTTTTGGCACCATGCGCGGCCGGACAGCAATCTACAACGAGCTCGTCCGGGGAATCGCCGGCGACCATGGCGCGCTGTTGGTGGACTACTGGCGTTTCAGCGAGTACTACGACTGGGGCATGTGGGCGCACGACCGGATGCACATGTCCGCCGCAGGACACGCCAATATGGCCAAGCGCGTGCTTGAGGTGCTGGAGCACGACCACTCCATCGACATCCCGCCCATGACGCCCGTCCCCGAACTCACCCGTGCCGAGGCCATCCGCGCCAACGCCCAGTGGTTCCGCGAGTACGCTGCACCCTGGGTAGCCCGCCGCATCACCGGCAAGTCGTCCGGTGACAACCTGCAGCCCAAATACCCGCAGCTCACGCGGCTTTAGCTGACCCTCCGTCCGGCGGGCCTCCACGCAGCCTGTTCAGCCCGGCTGGAAGCCCGGGGTTGCCAGCATTGAACCGTCGGACCGGACAGCCAGGACGGCCACGTCCCACCGGTCCGCGGCAAGGTCCAGCGCGGGCGCTCCGCCGGACACGATCGCCGTGGCCAGGACGTCCGCGGTCACGATGTCCGCCGCCGCAACGGAGACCTGGACGAATCCCGGCCCGCCTCCCACCCGCCAAATGTGCTCACCGCGCTCGGCCGACCCCGAGGTCGCCAGCGCCTTGTGCCGGCTGATGCCGCCGAGCGCATAGCCGGTAATCAGGGTGCGGCGGTCTGCGGGATCCACAACGCCGGCGTTCCACGGCTCAGCGCTGCCCGCACGGGGAGACCCGCTGACCAGGACGTCGCCGCCGGCGTTCAGGCACCAGTCGCGGCGGCCCAGCGCCAGCAGCGACACTCCCGCCTCGCGGATCGCGTGCCCCTTAATGAGTCCCGAGAGGTCCAGGACGCCGTCGGGCCGCTCGGGAGTGAACGCACCTTCGGTCCGCAGCCGCCATTCGTGCGCTTCGGCGTACCGCTCCCGCATCTGCTCCGAGGCTTCATGCAGCGTCAGCTCCCCGCGGGCCAGCATGCTCGCCTCGGAGTCCGGGCGGTAGAGGCTGAAAGTTTCGTCCAGGTCGCGGAAGAGGACTTCGACGACGGCGGTGACGGCAGCGGCCTCGTCGGACGTTGGTTGCCTTTCCGTGAGCGGGTCCGCCGCCAGGGTGAGGCTGATGACGGTTCCCATGCACTCGAACGTGCGGGCCTTGAGGACCGGGCCGCCTGTGTCCGGCACCCCCGGATCAGAGATTTGCTGCATCGATGGCTGCCTGTAGCGAGGTGAGGTACGCGCGGCTGGTGACGGTGGCACCGCTGACGGTCTGGACATCGGCGGACTGCGCGGCGAGGACCTTGCTGCGAAGCAGGGGTGCAGCACGGTTGCTGATCTGGATGGACTTGCCGTCCGTGTCGGTCAGCTGGAGCGGTGTGACCTCGGTGATCCTGCCGTTCGTCACCGTGATCTGGACCTGGACGGCGCCGAACCTGGTCTGGACGGCGGTTCCCTTATACGTGCCTGACGCCGACGAATCCGGGCTGCCCGAAGAACCCGTACCGGTTGAACCAGCGCCGGATGAACCCCTGCCGAACGAACCGGTACCCGTCGAACCCGTGGTGCCTGCCGCCGTCGTGCTCGATCCGACGGTACTGGTGCCGCCTGCCTGCGTGCCGGCCTGCCAGCCCGCCAGGAGGATCCCGGCGGAGGCCAATGCTGCTGCGACTGTTCCGCGTAGTTTCACCAGTCAAACCTCTCGTGATGGATCTGTTCCGCAGGGACGCCGGCTTTCCCGGCATCAGCAATGACATTGGCCGCCCAGGCCGCGGGCCCGCAGACGTACACGTCAGCATTGGCGATGTCCGGCACATAGGACGTGAGGACGTAGCCGTTCTGGACGGCGTCCTCGGGAAGCCAGGTGGAATCGGTAGGGGACCGCCGGCCTGTGAGGTGGAAGAGCCGGACGCCCCGGGCCTGGCAGAGGTCCAGGACTTCGCTCCTCAGATACAGCTCCTGGTCCGTGTGTCCACGGAGCAGCACGGTCGCCTCGCCCGGAGCGAACGGGGTGGTTTCGAGAAGGGCCCGCAGGGGAGTAATGCCGATGCCCGCGCCGATCATCACCACCTTGTTCCTGGTCCTGGCGGCCGTGCTGAACAGGCCGTAGGGGCCTTCGAGTGCCACCTTGGTTCCCTTCCGCAGCCGCAGCAGCTGCGCGGAACCGCTGCCAAGGTTGCGCACCGTGATACGCAACGTTCCCTGCCCGTCAGGGGTGGTGAACACGGGCTCGGCGGACAGGCTGAACGGATGCGGGTGCCACCACGTTCCGGGAGCCAGGAAGCGCCAAATGAAGAAACGGCCACCGGTTCCTGCCAGCTGGTCCAGCTTTCGGCCCCGCATGACGATGTTCACCACGCCCGGCGCCACCCTTTCCACCCGTGCCACGGTGACCTGGTGCCGAACCGTGGCCAGTACCGGCTCCAGGATGCGGAAGTACACCAGGGCTGTGCCGGTGTAGATGCAGATGGTCAGCCAGTACCAGCGCTGCCAGGTCCCCGCCGCGAAGAGGCCGCCCACGCTGAACTGGTGGGGGATCGAGGTAGCCACGGCGGCGTACGTCAGGATGTGGACCGCGTACCAGAACTCGTAGGGGAAGCGGCGGCGGAAAGCCACCAGGGACGTCACGACGACGGCGATGAACAGCGCCATGGACACGAAGGCCAGCCACATGTCGGGCACCTGGACCCAGAGGTTGATGGACTCGCTGACCGGGTCCAGCCCTTCGGCCATGCCATACCCGATGATGAGCAGGACACCATGGGCC